>JAAURZ010000069.1 GCA_012031955.1 Bacteroidia bacterium | reverse complement strand
GAAGTCAACCGGCTTAATGGGCTTGTTGGTCGTAGGCCATAATCTTTTCAAGCGACGGAGATAATACAACTTCACCTGGCTTGCCGTAAGTGTGGGCACGGGATTGTTGTTATTCACGATCACTACCATTTTGTCCTGCGCCTGGGCATCCATGCCGAGCACACCGAGGACTATTGTTGCGACTATTACGATTATCGTTTTCATAGGTCGAATTTTTTTGAGGTTTTAAAATGCGAATGATGTGCTCACGGTAATCCTGTTGCCGGGCATGGGACCGGTGGTAAACGTACCGTACTCAACCTTCAAGCGGCTGCTCTCCAGAATGTCCCAGCAGAAACCCGCCATGATCTCCGAGTTGTTGAAGGGATAAGTCTTCTGTATTTCGTCATGCTCCATCAGCAATCCGTAAAACGGGTGGTTGCTGCTTACTTTTCGGTAGTCGTAACGCACATAGGGATAGAGCGGTCGGTTTAAGATGGACGTCTTGTAGACTAACTCAACACTTGCCGCCTTGTAGTCATGCTTGTTGGCTCCGGTTACACCGCTGAGGTCTTCAAAAGTTACCGCATGGTATTCGGCCATGAGTTGAAACCTTGGCTGGTCAAGCCTTACATAGGGAGCAATACCTGTTTCGCGCAACTGGAGGTCGCCCGAAGCAACAGAATCTCCCTCCACTACATAGATCGTCTTGATACTGCCGTTGCTGTAACCGCTTAGGCCAACGGTGATGTCGCCGTTTCCGGCCGCTGCGAGATACTCGATCAGGCCAGACCAGCCCGGTGAAGTCTCTTCCTCTTCGCCAATGTGCGCCGTGGCTATGGAGCCGCCATGGGGTGCTTGGCTACGGTTAGTTCCGTAGGCCACTCTATAGTTGATGTTGCTGTTTCCGAGCGGCAGTGATCCGTATGCCTGAAGGCCGATAACAAATAGCGGTATGAAGCCCATCTCTTCATTCACCATGTCGCGTGGTTTTACAGAATAGTTGAGATAGCTGTAGATGCGTTGGTTGCGGTTCAGGTATCCTATCGGGGCGAGGAACTTGCCTGCCTGGAGATTGAACTTCTCGCTGATGCGGTAGTCGGCATATGCCCGCAGCAAATGCAGTTCAAGTTCATCGTGTTCGTACGCGAGGTAGAGCTCAGATTGGAAGTGCAGCTTGGCATTCAGCTCCGATTGAAGATTTAGGTTGATTCCGGAAAAGGAGATATTGTTGCCCTTTTCAATCATGTGTTCTTCGCCTCCTGAAAGCTCGAAGCGCTCTGCTGCTTCAGGGTCGGCCGGTGTACCAAATGACGAGTTGAACCGGACTTCGCTGAACCCTGAAATTTTCAGAAGGTTACTTTGAGCCTCTGCCTGCGGAGTGAATCCAATTGCAGCCAGCAATACGATTACTGTGAGCGCCCATTTTCCTCTTGCGCCTGAGGTACAAGCCTGACCCTTGGAAAGGTTGTAAGAATTTTCATTTTTTTGCATACCCTGTGATCGGTTAGTGTTTGATGGCGCATTATTTATCAAACCGTGTGCCGACACAAAGTGGGCCTGGAGTGCATGATTTTTAAACATGCCGCGAACCAGCTCGCGAAATATCGCAGAACAACGCGAAATGTCGCGCAGGCTAAAAACGGGTCAACAGAGGCATCCTGCCGACAGCCGTTCGTGACATGTAAGGTTTATAGCGATTATGCTAAATTTTGCCTTTAGGAATCAATCAACCCCTAGGTTGGTTAATATTCATGAATGATGGACGCGGAGCCCATTTCCTGGCCGAAAAACACAACTTTTTGAAATTTAGACCATTAACCCAACGCACTACCCGTTAATTTCACTTATGCTTAAAATTCTGCCCCAGTTGTTTTACCAAAGTCCCGATGTTAAAAAAGTGCTCGTTGACGGCCTTTCGTGCATTATTCACAAGCGCATTAGCCGGCAGGTTGTTCATAAAGAAGGGTATGTTTCCACCCATGCCATTACGATGGTGCTCAAAGGCCACCTTCGCGCGGAAAACGACAACGGACTGCTTACAGTGGTAAAAGAGGGACAAATGATATTTCTGCCGAAGGGATTGTATAGCATTAGCGACATCATTCCGGACGACGACGCCTTTGAGGCGGTCGTCTTTTTCTTCACGGAGGACATCATTACGGAATTCATCAATTCCATACAACTTAAATGCAACCGGCAAAAATGTGTCAGTCATTTGCTGATGGACGTGACGGAGCCGATCAAAGAGTTCACCCGGTCGTTGCTTAGCCTGTATGGCGATGGCAGCGCGAACCGGCATATAACTCGCATGAAATTGCTCGAATTTCTCCACCTAATGTCCAAAGCCACGCCTACTGACTGTTTCCTTGGTGCACTCGCTACGCTCAATAATAAGGAGCGGCGAAGCCTTCGCGCTTTTATGGAAGTCAACTTCAGCAAACCGCTGGGCATTGCCGACTATGCCTATCTTACCGGCCGGAGTCTGTCGTCGTTTCGAAGAGACTTTATCTCACAGTTTGGGATTTCGCCGAAGCAATGGCTCATTGACAAACGGTTGGCCAAGGCCCGGGAGCTTCTCGTTAATAACCAGATTCACATCTCTGATGTGGCGGCAGAGGTGGGATACGAGGACGTGTCCCATTTTATCAAGGCATTTCACAAAAGGTTTGGCATTGCACCCAAGCAGTACCTGATGCAAATGAGAAAAGCCGTGCTCGTCTAGAATTTGGTGATCGAAAAAAACCACTTCTGATTTTTCAGACCAGTTTTGTCCTTGCACGCCGGTTCATCTTTGTGAATCATTTACAACTCATTCACAAAATTATGAACAAACTTGAAGGAAAGACCGCCCTTATAACGGGCGGCAACAGCGGCATTGGCCTGGCAACTGCAGAACTATTTCTCCGCGAGGGCGCCAAAGTGATTATTACCGGGCGACGCACCGACGCCGTGAAGCAAACCGTCGACGCTCTCGGCAAGAACGCGTTCGGCATCGTGTCGGACGCCGGAATCATGAAAGACGTAAAAGCGCTACACGGCGAAGTTTCCAAAGTCACAACCTCCATCGACATCGTGTTCGCCAACGCGGGTGTTGCGCAGTTCGCGCCATTCGATCAGACCACCGAAGAACTCTTCGACAACACATTCAATATCAATTTCAAGGGCGTGTACTTCACATTGCAGGGTCTCCTCCCGCTGATAAATGAAGGTGGTTCCGTTATACTAAACTCCACCATCCTGGTTCACAGCGGACTGGCCAGCAGTTCTTCGTACTCGGCTTCTAAAGGCGCAATTTTGTCTTTGGGAAAAACACTGGCGATAGAACTCGCGGACAAGAACATTCGTGTGAACAGCATCAGCCCCGGCCCGATCAACACGCCGATTTATAGCAAGATGGGTATTCCCGAAGAAGGGTTGAAAGAGTTTGCAGCCGGTGTGCAGGCAAAAGTACCACTGAAGCGTTTTGGCGATCCATCGGATGTTGCACAAGCTGCTTTGTTTCTCTCTTCTTCTGACAGTGCCTTTATGACGGGCGGCGAAATAAGCGTCGACGGGGGAAAGGCCATTACATTCTAATTGGCGAAAAATGAGAACGCCAGAGCCGTTTGGCTCTGGCGTTATTTATCCTTTGTGGTTGAAGATTATTTCTTGATCGCGTAACGGTACAGCATGGATGCCAGGCTGAAGAAGCACACAGCACCCAGAATCATATAGCCACCTTGACCTAACACCGACGTCAGCGGTTCTTCCAGGCTAATCTTATCGAGCGCGTCGTAGAAGAATACCTGCAACACTGCGACCACAACACCGGTAATCGCTCCCCCCGCAATCAGGCCGGTGGCAAATAAATTTCCTTTACCCAGTTCATCGTCATCGGCACCTTCGTTGTTGCGTTTGCGGCGCGCGTCGATAATGCCCTTCACTGCGCCGCCGGCAAAAATGGGAAGCGTAGTGGAAAGCGGGAGATATAATCCAATAGCGAATGCCAGCGCCTTTATATTACACAATTCTAATGTGAGCGCTATGAATACGCCCACGATCACAAATTGCCAGTCGAGGTTGAATGACAAGATACCCTTTGTAAGCGTGGCCATCAGTGTAGCCTGAGGCGCGGGGAACTTGGTGCTGCCTATTGCATGCTCTGTAAATCCTTGCTCCACAAGGTCAGGCGTTGGCGTATCCAGGATGAGCACTACGAGTCCGATAGCAACAGACGAAACAATGGCACCCACGAATAACGCAAGCTGCTGGTTGATCGGCGTCGATCCGACAATGTACCCCGATTTCAAGTCTTGAGACGTTGCACCCGCGCACGATGCGGCTATGCATATCATACCCGCCACCACCAACACCATTGGTTCGTACACCTTGCCCGTCCAGCCCACAGCCGTGAAGATCAGGCATGTGCCCATGAGTGTAGCGATGGTCATACCGGAGATCGGATTGTTACTATTTCCCACCAGCCCCACAATCCGGCTTGAGACGGTGACGAAAAAGAATCCAAATGCTACCACCAACACGCCCATCAGAACTCGTTGCATCACGCCTTCCGCTGGAATGTTGGGCAACGCAGCGATGATTGCTGCGAGCGCAATACTCCCGAAAATTACATACTTGAAGGAGATGTCTCGTTCGGTACGTGAAATACTGGCAGCTCCCTTGTCCTTCAGCGATGCGACACTTTCTTTGAAAGAAGAAACAATGGTGGGCAAAGTTTTTATAAGTGTGATAAATCCGCCGGTTGCAACAGCACCGGCTCCGATCTGCCTGATGTAGGCAAAGTACAGTGCACGACCTGGGTTGGCGAAAGTGTGCGTTACAGGGTCCCATGTCCCTTGTCCGCCTGCGGTATTGACGTCATGCAAGTAACCAAGGCGAACCAACTGGTCGGCTACTGTATCAAATGGAATGAGCGTGGCCAACAACGGAATGATCGCCCACCACGCCAGCACCGATCCCGCGAACAGCACGCCTGAAATTACCGGACCGATGATGTAGCCGACACCAAGATACTCTGGTGTAATCTCACCATTGATGGTTGCCGATGGCCAGAATTTGTTGGCCTGCTTGGTGACGAATGCGGGCGTTTCTGAAATAAAATGAAATACCTTTTGCAACATGGCGTATAAGAACGCCACGCCCATGCCGATGAAAGCAGTCTGAGCAAACACACCGCCTTTCTCACCTGCCTGCAGCACCGACGCACACGCCGTGCCCTCAGGATAAGGGAGCGTGCCGTGCTCTTTCACAATGAGTGATCGGCGCAGTGGTATCATCATCAACGTGCCCAGCATGCCACCGATGGCAGCGAGAATAAAGATGGTGAAGTAATTGAAATACGAGGCCCCCACTACCACGCCGTTTGCATCAGTGGAAAGAAACAGGAAGCCTGGTAGGGTGAACGCCACACCTGCGGCAATTGACTCACCTGCCGAGCCTGTTGTTTGTATGATGTTGTTTTCGAGAATAGTGGTGCGAAGCAGTTTGCGACCGAGTGTGATTGCTATGACGGCGATGGGTATCGACGCCGACACGGTGAGGCCGGCCTTAATCGCCAGGTACACTGTCGAACACCCGAAGATGATGCCGAATACGGCGCCAAGTAGCACTGATTTGATGGTGAACTCCGCCACATTCTGTTCCGGAGCGACATAGGGCTTAAACGTCTTCTCTTGCATGAGACACAGGTTAGGTTTATAGGTACCTCCTTTCGGAGGGAGATTAGTCTGTTTCTAGCGCACTTCGCCCATCAGCTTGCGCATGGGCTTACTGATGAGGACGCCCACCACACCTGCGATCAGCATCACCCTGGCGACCTTCCAGAAGAAGTCCACCAACAAGTGCGGATCTGCTTTGATGGCTGCGCTGTCGAAGCTACCTGCAATCAAGCCTGCCACCAGGTTGCCGAGTGCCAGCGCCATGAAGATAATACCCATCATCTGACCTACCAGCGCTGCGGCGAAAGTTTGGTGACGGCGCTGAGAACCACCGGGTACAAACATATTTCACCAAAAGTATGCAGCAGGTAGGTGAGCATGAGCCACCACGGGCTTGCCGCACTGCCGCCGAGCCACACCATCGACGCACCGATCATGGCTACAAAACCAAGGCCCATAAAGATAGGGCCAAGCGCGAGCTTGACGGTAGTGGTAGGATTCAGATTGCGGTTAGAAAGTTTAATCCACAACCACGCGAACATAGGAGCGAAAACAAACACATAAAATGGCGACACCGACTGAAACACACCGGCTGGAATGGTCATGCCGAACATTCTGAGATCCGTGTATTGATCGGTGAACAGGTTGAGTGAGGACCCTTGTTGTTCGTAACCCCCGTAGAACAATGCGCACATCACGAAAAACACGGGGATGGCTGCAACTTTCTTTTTTTCTTCTTCGGTCAGCTTCTCAAAAACAAAAATGTAAGTGAAATACAATGTAACAGTAGTGAGCAATATCACGGCAAACCACCTGGCAATTGGCGCCGGATCGATCACGAGCATGCCGCTGAACATAAGAATTGCCAAAGCTACAAACGCTGCAACAAACACTATAATACCATTTCGAATTCTACGGTCGCTTTTTGTTTGCAGTTCGGCGTCGGGATTCTTTACAGGATGAAGACCTGCTTCGCCCATGTATTTCTCTGTGAGTTTGTATTGGATCAAACCTATTACCATACCCACACCTGCGGCTGCGAATCCGTAGTGCCAGTTTACCTTTTCACCCAGTGGACTTGTAATGAGTGGCGACAGAAAAGCGCCGATGTTGATGCCCATATAAAAGATAGTGAAACCCGAGTCGCGACGGGCTTGCTCGCTGGCGGGATAGAGTTCACCCACTGTGCTACTGATATTTGGCTTCAGCAACCCGGTGCCTATCGCGATGAATGCGAGGCCAAGAAAAAAAGTCTCATTAGAAGGTATCGCAAGACAGGCGTGGCCCAACGCAATGATGCAGCCGCCAATAAAAATCGCTTTACGCAAGCCAAAATATTTGTCGGCAATCCACCCACCAGGTAGAGCGAGCAGATAGACGAACATGGTATAAAGGCCATAGATCGCGCCACCCTTTTCAACGGAAAGCCCCATACCTCCTTCCGACATCTCCTTGGTCATATATAATAAGAGTAGCGCGCGATCCCATAGTAGCTGAAACGCTCCCACATTTCAGTGAAAAAGAGGGTGGCCAGGCCGCGCGGGTGACCGAAGAAACTTTTGCCAGTTGTCATCCTGAGAATAGTCGGTTTTAAAATTTTATAACAGACGAAATTTTCGTTCGAAAAGGCGTGAAAGTAGGCCTATAAAATCATTTAAGCAAACTGAAATAATACAACCATATTTTTAGAATATTTTTATTGCAATCGATTGAAACGGTGCAAAAATAAGGATTTTTAGGTAGCTTTGTGTCCTCATCAAACCCAAACAAATCGTATGCAGGAATTCGGAATAATACCGGAAAAGACGTCGGTGACTGACCTGGGGATCAAGGAAGGAAAGGCTCATTGGAACCTCCCTCCCCATCAGTTGGCAAGCATCTCTGTGAAGATGGGATTGGCAAAAATGACGAGCAGCGGCGCCATCGCCATCAACACAGGTGAGTTTACCGGACGCTCACCGAAAGACAAGTTCACAGTGAAAGATCAATTGACGGAGAACGCGGTGTGGTGGAACAACTTTAACATTCCGTTCGATTCTGACAAGTTTGAAAACCTCTACCGGAAGATGATTGCCTACTTCAACGGCAAAGAGTTTTATGTGCGCGATGTATACGCATGCGCCGATATGCGCTACCGGATGAATCTTCGTGTGATCACGGAGTTGCCCTGGTCGAATCTTTTTGTGTCCAACATGTTCCTTCGCCCTGCTGCCGATGAACTGAAAACTTTTCAACACGAGTGGCTTATTCTCAACGCACCGGGCTTCCGCGCAAATCCGGAAGTTGACGGCACCAGGCAACACAATTTCTCTATTATCGACTTCACGAGAAAAATCATTCTGGTTGGTGGCAGCGGCTATACGGGCGAAATCAAGAAAGGCGTATTCTCTGCCCTCAACTTTATTCTCCCGCATCAAAAAAATGTGCTGGCCATGCATTGCTCCGCCAACACCGGTAAAGACGGCGACACGGCGATTTTCTTCGGCCTCTCAGGTACCGGCAAGACAACACTCTCGGCCGACCCGGCCCGCAAGTTGATCGGCGATGACGAGCATGGATGGACTGATGACAATGTAGTATTCAACTTCGAGGGTGGATGCTACGCTAAGACAATTGATTTGTCGGCAGAAAAAGAACCGGACATTTTCAACGCAATACGACCTGGTGCCCTGCTGGAAAACGTGGGCTTTAAGGCTGGCACACTCAACGAAGTAGACTTCAGCGATAAGAAAATTACTGAGAACACGCGGGTGAGTTACCCGATAGAACACATCAACAATATAGCGAGGCCCTCTATAGGCAGGCATCCCAAAAACATCTTCTTTCTCACATGCGATGCGTTTGGGGTGCTGCCACCTATTTCCAAACTTACACCCGGCCAGGCCGCCTTTCACTTCATAAGCGGTTACACGGCGAAGGTAGCTGGCACCGAGGCGGGCGCACAGAACCCACCATGACATTTTCAACCTGCTTTGGCGCTCCGTTCATGCCCCTGCATCCTACGCGATACGCCGAGATGCTAAGTCGCAAAATGAAGGAAGCAAATGTGAACGTGTGGCTTGTGAACACGGGCTGGTCGGGGCGGATGCTACGGTGTGGGCAAACGCATGAGCCTCAATTATACGCGTGCGCTTATCAGTGCAGCCCTCAACGGCACACTTGACAACATCAGTTACGCAACGCATGAGGTATTCGGCG
>JAAURZ010000068.1 GCA_012031955.1 Bacteroidia bacterium | reverse complement strand
TTTTCAGCGTAAGCTTTCAAAGTACGAGTCAGGGCGCGCCTGAAGCCTGCTACGTCGCGTTCCTCCTTCGTGGGTATTGGATGTTGTTGACGTACGACACGAGATTTTCGGCGAATGATGTGTTGTAGCTGAGCGCCACCTGCACCGGAATTTCGGTCTTGTCGTTTTCGATGTAAATCGGTTCGGGGATAAGTTTTTCGCGTGTTGAGTCGATGTAGCCTACAAATTCACGCAAACCGCCTTCCGAGAAGAACGAATCGCCCCGGGCCTCGCCGGCCTCGTCTTTGTCGCGATAGTCTTTAAGGTTGATGCGGATGCCGGGGTTCAGGAACGCCAGCTCGCGCAAGCGCGACGATATGGTTTCGAAGTTGTACTCCAGTACCTGGAAAATTTCGCTATCGGGTTTGAAGTGCACCGTTGTGCCGCGAAGTGGCGAATCGCCTATCACGCGCACGGGATATTGCGGCACGCCGCGGTGGTACTCCTGTTCAAATATCTTGCCCTCGCGGTACACTGTGGCCGTAAGCACTTCAGACAGTGCGTTTACGCAGGAAACGCCGACACCGTGAAGACCGCCCGAAACCTTGTAGGTGTTCTTGTCGAACTTACCGCCGGCGTGTAGTACGGTCATTACCACCTCCAATGCCGAACGCTTTTCCTTTTCGTGCATGTCGGTAGGAATACCCCTGCCGTTGTCTTCCACAGTGATGGAGTTATCTTCCTGTACAGACACGGTTATTTCGTCGCAATAACCTGCCAGCGCTTCGTCTATCGAGTTATCGACTACTTCCCACACAAGGTGGTGCAAACCCTTTATGCCAACATCGCCTATGTACATGGCAGGCCGCTTTCGCACTGCCTCCAAACCTTCCAAAACCTGAATATTACTGGCTGAATAATCAGCCGGAACTTTGTCCTTAACTTGACTCATGTCTTCTATTTACAACCGTCAAAAATAGTGTTTTTGCCCCTAAAAACAGAACGCTTACCGACATTTATTCAGCCACTTACGAAGACCTGATTTTGACCGATAACTAAAGGTTTTATATATTCACCTAAAAATTTAGTTATTATGATGTCAGCCATTCGTACTACACTTGTTGGAATCGCCATCTGGTCTTGTACCTGCCTCGCTGCGGGCGCTCAAAACCAGGTGCCCGTGTTTCGCACCAGTAAGGATTCCGCCGACTACTTTACTACGCAAAAGTTGATTAGCGACCTGTTCAGCCAGAAGCCGGAGCAAAGAAGCGGCTCCAATTTGGACAGCCTGATGCAACTGCAAATGAAGCGCAGGCAAACGAGCATGGTCGGCTACCGGTATGTTTACGAACCAAGCCGCGACTACACCAGCCTCGACGACCTCGTTAGCGGTCGCATAGCTCCTGCACAAGTAACACGGCTGAGTGTTGAAAACATAAGCGATGGCGAGTTGCCTGCGATAGTGACCAGTTGTGCCGGCCTTGAGTCCATTGAGTTTGTAAATACCCGCCTCACGCGGCTGCCTGGCGAACTCAGGAAACTCAGAAAACTGACGCAGGTGCGGATAATGAACAATCACGCGTCGAAACAATTCAAACTGAGCAGAAATAAACACATCAGGTTCCTGACCATCCGCGGCGACCAACCCGGCAAACTTCCCTCCCGCTACACCAGGCTGCGCCGCCTGGACTCGCTTGACCTTTCCAGAAATTTGTTGTCTTACTTTCCCAACATACCCAGGCGACTCAAACGCCTTTCGCTAAGTGAAAATGACCTCACCCTCGACGGGCTCAAAATCCGCGGCAGGAAAAAGCTGGAGGTACTGGCGATGCGGCACAACAAGGTAAGAATACTGCCGGGCGAATTCAGCAAACTGCCGGAATTGCGCAAGCTAAACATGCAATTCAACCAAATCGAAGGCGTGGAAGAAGGCATAGCCGGGCTGCACAAGCTTGAAGAACTATCGTTGTACGAAAACAAACTTCGATTTATTCCGGAAGTTATTTCAGCTTGAAAGCGCTGCGGGAAATCGATCTTTACTTCAACCAGATCGAACACATTCCCGACAACATTACACGGCTTACCAACCTGCAAATACTCTACATCTCCAACAACAAACTTGCTGCACTGCCCGAGTCCATCGGCAACATGCAATCGCTGCGGGAGTTGTATGTGTCATCACAACAAATTAAGCTACCTGCCCGACAATATCGCCAATCTGAAAAACCTGCGCGTGCTCCGGTTCAACAACAATGAGTTTGTCTCGTTTCCGAGCGCAATACTGGAACTTCCTAATCTCGAGCGCCTCGATATTTCGTACAACGGTTTTCACAAATTGCCTGAGTCGTTCGCAGACTTTGAGCACCTGAAAATACTGGTGCTGGCCGCCAACCCGTGGGAAGACAATGAATCGATCATCGAGGTGGCCAGGCAATACAGGTCGCGCGGCACCATCGTGCATTTGAACACGCTCCGTCAGGTCATTGAAGACAACTGATCACTTCTTCTTTTTCCGCGAAAGCGTTCGCTTCCCGGCAGGTTCTTGCATCAGTTGGCGTTTCGCCTTCTGAAGCTCTGTCCGCTGCACCTCGTTTACCTTGGGGTACGATATTTTGAGTTCCTTGAACTTCTTGTAAATCGCCGCCGCGATGGCGAGCCTGGCGTACCACTTGTCGTCGGCCGGTATGATGTACCAGGGTGCCGATTTTTTTGAAGTAGCTGAAAGGGCTTGCTCGTAGCATTGCTGATATGCGTCCCAGTGGCCACGTTCCTTCAAGTCGGCAAACGAGAATTTCCAGTTTTTGCTGGGGTCGTCGATGCGTTCCAGAAACCGTTTCTTCTGTTCGTCTTTCGACAGATGGAGAAAGAATTTCAACACCACGGTGCCGTTGGCGATCAGGTTTCTTTCGTACCGCACAATCTGCTTGAACCTGTTTTCCCAGAAACTATCGTCGATCTTGTCAACCGAATCGATACCGGGAATTCGCTCATTGAGTATGTACTCCGGATGAACACGCGTAACAAGTACGTTCTCGTAGTGAGACCGGTTATGGATGGCGATTTCGCCTCGTGCGGGCAGGGCCACCGAGTGTCTCCAGAAAAAGTCATGGTCCAGTTCGTGCGAGGTGGGCGCTTTGAAACTGTACACTTTCACACCAAGCGGATTGAACCCGGACATAATGTGTTTGACGGCGCCGTCTTTTCCAGCGGCATCCATCGCCTGCAGTATAATGAGTATGCTGTAGTGGTTGTGTGCATAAAGCTTATCCTGCGTTTCCGCAAGGCGCTTCCTGCCCAACTCCAGCATTTTTTGAGCCTCCTCCTTGTCAAGCTGCTTCCCATTATAACCCGTGTCGAACCGCGTGAGCTTCAACTTGCTTCCAGGTTTGACCACATATTTGTCAAAAGGTATGTATCGGTCTATGTCCATCATGGCATGTGTATTGTTTCCTGAAAATAGGAGTTATTTATTGATGTTAATAATTGTCTCGACATGGACTCAAACAAATACCGTGGTGCGACTTATTTCTTTGACTCTACACAACGGATGGGGTATTTCATACGCCTGTAAATTAATTTTTCGCGATCAGCCGAATTGGAAGGGCCGATTATTGAGTCGGCGATGAACAACCGTGTGTGACTTTCAAAATATCAGCGCTTCCGTGTGTCGCTTGCGACATCTCCCCGGGCTCGGAAATTCAATCGATTGAAAGTAGGTATCTACCACGATTTTGGCTAAATTTAATTACCACCCAAAATCAAAAGGCCATGAAGAAATACATCCGTACCCTGACCGTTTTTTTGCTGATTCTGCCCTTCTGTTTAGCTGCTCAAAAGCAGACCAAGAATGCGCCTTCTCCGAAAGAAATTGAAGCGATCAAATCGGTGATTGAAAGAGAGACAAAGGCATTTTTTGAGATCGACTATGACACGTGGAAAAACCACTGGGTTCATGCGCCCTATGCATTCTGGTCCTTTGCCGACACCACAGACGTAAACTCATTCACAGGCTGGGACCAGATTCACGCCGGCTTCGCCGAATACTTTAAAACCGCCAAGCCATCGACCGCGAAAATCGACCGCAACTGGCTTGAGTTCCGCATCTACGGCAGCGGCGCCTACGTGCGGTTTACACAGCTAGTAAAAGACGACATAAGGCGGCCGGAACAGGCCGAAGTACGTGTGCTCGAAAAAGAAAACGGACAGTGGAAGATTGTTTGTGTAAGCGTGATCGCCATGCAGAAGGAGAAGAACATACCGCAGTAGCGATCAGTACTGCCGCGAACGCAATAGTACCAGTGTGCAGGCTTCCAGCACTTCCACTCCCTGGTCTTCCGCTCGTTGCATAAAATCGGCATTCTCCGTACCTGGATTAAATATAATTCGCTTTGGCTTCATCGCGAGCAAATACGAATACCATTCGGGTTGGCGTTGCGGCCCTATGTAAAGTGTGATTGTGTCTACAGCCTCCACCGCGGGCTTGTCGCGAATGTTGATAATTGTCTCGCCAGCCACCGATGCCTGCTTGATGCCCAGCGGCACAATTTCGTGGCCGTACTCTTTTAACATGTGCGCCGCCAGGTAAGCGTACCTCGATGGATTAGGCGTGGCGCCCACTATCACAGTTTTCTTCACGTTACTTAAGGTAATTGCCAGCGAGGCACATCAAAAAAATGCCTGCGTTGTTAAAATAAGTTTAACTTGGCGAAAATTTATATTCTTATGCGTAAAGTATTTTTCCCATTATTTACCGTGTTGGTCGTCGCATCGGCCGCTTTTGCACAGAGCAAAGACGCGTACCAGTACACGGTTGATCTCACCAACGTGGTGGACGACAAGGTGTATGTAGAACTTACACCCCCACCCATAAGTTCAACCGAAATCACTTTTTATCTCCCCAAAATCATACCCGGTACCTATGCGATTGAAGACTATGGCAGGTTCGTGTCGAAGTTTGAAGCGCTCAACAAAAAAGGAAAACCGCTGCCGGTAGAAAAGAAGGACGTGAACAGCTGGGTTATCAAAAACGCCAATCAGGTTACCAAAATTCGGTACTGGATCGAAGACTCGTTCGACACCAAGATTGAAGGTGAAGAAATATTCTGGCCCGCGGGCACCAACATTGAAGAGGGCAAGAACTTCCTCATCAACGCGGCAGGGTTCTTCGGCTATTTCGACGGCATGAAAAGAAGTCCCTTTGTGTTTAATGTGATAAAACCCGAAGGATTTTACGGGGCGACGGGTTTGATCGCCGAACAAACGAATGCGCCTGTTTCCACCCTGAAGCTGGAAAAAAATCCACAGACAACGCCAGGAAAGTAGACACATATAAGACCGCCGATTATGACCAACTGGTCGACTCTCCGCTAATGTATGCCAAGGCCGACACGGCTGTAATAAAGGTGGCCAACGCCGAGGTACTGGTCGGATCGTACTCGCCCAATAACAAGATCACCGCGCAGGAAATTGCCGCGAGCATTCGCGAAGTGTTGCAGGCGCAAGCCCAGTTCCTGGGCGGCCAACTTCCGGTGAACAAATATGCGTTCATCTTTTATTTCACCACGCAGCCCATTCAGAGCTATGGCGCGTTGGAACACTCGTACTCCTCCATATACTTCATGCCCGAGATGACGATTGAGCAAATGAACCAACAGCTTCGCGACTTTGCCGCGCACGAGTTCTTCCACATAGTAACACCCCTTACTGTTCATTCTGAAGAGATCGGTCATTTCGATTTTAATGATCCCAAAATGTCGCAACACCTGTGGATGTACGAGGGGATGACGGAATACTTTGCGGGAAGCGTTCAGGTACGATACAAACTGATAACGCCTGAGGAATACCTCCAGGTGATGCGTGAGAAAATGATCACAGCCGATCAGTTCCCCGACGATGTTCCTTTTACAGACCTTAGCAAATATACGCTTGACAAATACCACGACATGTATTACAACGTGTATATGAAGGGTGCGCTGATAGGACTTTGCCTCGACATCAAACTACGTCAGCTTTCGGGCGGCAAGTATGGCACGCCGAATATGATGATGGACTTGTCGAAAAAATTCGGCAAAACCAAGGCGTTTAAAGACGACGAACTTTTCGACATCATCACGAAAATGACCTACCCACAAGTCGGCGAATTCTTCACCAAGTATGTGCAAGGCGGATCGCCCCTGCCTCTGGAAGAGACACTTGCACTGGTGGGCGTCGAATACAAGAAAGAAGAGAAATACGAAGACTTCAGCCTCGGCATCAGCCAGGAAAATGTGGGCGTTACCCAGGTGGAAGACAAACCACATTTATATATTTCCAACGCCGACCACCTGAATGCGATGGGTACCGCCCATTGGTTTTCAAACCGGCGACGTGCTTATTAAAATCAATGGCGAGTCAATTCCCGATCTCGGCCCCCCAGCTTGGCGCATTCATCTATCGCCAGCAGTCCGGTTTGGCGGAAGGTGGTACGCTATCATACACTGTGCTGCGCAAGAACGAAGCGGGCGAGATGAAGGAAGTAGAACTTTCGGCGCCTGTGAAGAAGGTCGAATTGACACGCAAGCACCTGCTCAAGTTTGCCGAGAATGCAACCCCGGAACAGCTTACCCTTCGCGAGGCCTGGCTTGAGCCGTAAGCACATGCTGGCATAGATCATCTGAAAGAAGCTCCGAACATCGGGGCTTCTTCTTTTTACGGGGTGATGGTCACACCTAGTTGCATGGCCAGCGCCTCCGCGCATCGCTCGCCGTCGATAGCGGCCGATACGATACCACCGGCATAACCGGCACCTTCGCCACACGGATAGAGGTTGGCTACCTCCACGTGCTGCAGCGTGTCAGGGTGGCGTGGTATGCGCACCGGCGACGACGTGCGGCTTTCCACTCCGACAATCTGCGCTTCGTTGGTCAGGTATCCTTTCATCTTTTTTCCAAATGCGACAAAGCCCTGACGCAACGCCTCGCTCAGATACGCCGGCAATAGGTCGCGCATATCCACCGACGTAAGGCCGGGCTGATACGATGTATCCAGCAGCGACGCTGACGTTTTGTTTTCTACAAAGTCGGCCAACCTCTGGGCTGGTGCATGTTGCGTGCCCCCGCCCAACACACAGGCGCGCTGCTCGATGGCCGACTGAAAGCGCACGCCGGCGAGCGGATCGTCAGCCCCGAAATCGTCGAGTGACACCGAGACTACGATGCCCGAGTTGGCGTAGGTTGAGTCGCGTCGAGAGGGGCTCATACCGTTTACAACCACTTCGCCCGGCGCCGTGGCCGACGGTACGATGAAGCCGCCCGGGCACATGCAAAAAGAAAAACACCACGCTCCTGCCCTTTCATCTGGGCCTGGTGCACGAGCGCATACGACGATGCGGGAAGATACGGCCCACGGTCAATGGCGCAATGGTATTGCACGCGATCGATAAACTGCTGCTGATGCTCAACACGCACCCCTAACGCAAATGGTTTGGCATGCATGAGCACTTGCCGACGATGCAACAAATCAAAGATATCCCTGGCCGAATGACCTGTAGCGAGAATCACAGCTTCTCCTTGCATCTTGTCGCCCTTGTGAGTGACCACGCTTTCGATCAAGTTGTTCTTCATGACAATGTCGGTAACGCGCGTATCGAACAACACTTGTCCGCCTGCATCGATGATAGTTTGCCGCAATGCCGCTACAAGCCTGGGCAGCTTGTTGGTGCCTATGTGCGGATGTGCGTCGATGGCAATGTCGGCATGAGCACCATGGTGCACCATGGTTTCGAGAATGCGTACAATGCTGCCGCGCTTACCGGAGCGCGTGTAGAGTTTGCCGTCGGAGTAGGTGCCCGCGCCGCCTTCGCCGAAGCAGTAGTTGGAGTCGGGATTCACAATTTCGTCTTTGTTGATAGCGGCAAGGTCGCGGCGGCGAGATTGTACGTCTTTACCACGCTCGAGCACGATGGGTTTAATTCCCAACTCGATCAAACGCAACGCGGCAAAAAGTCCGGCCGGCCGAACCGACAACGATCACTTGTCTTGCCCGGCGAATGTCGTGGTATGTGCGAACGATCTGGCGCGCGCTGTCACGTTCCGTGCCCCGCAGTATTTCTACTTGCAGGCGCACACACACCTTACGCGAGCGTGCATCGATGGAACGCTTGAGTGGCCGTATGGTCACGTCGTCGGGCGATAGTCCGAGTTTCGTGTAGAGAATGCGAGGGTATTGGTTCTCGTCGAAAGCTTCTTCCGGCCAGAGAACAATTTCGGTTATGGTAGCCATAGCAGAAGGTGTCTATCCTTCAATGAGCAATTCATTTAAATGAAAACACATTCCCGAGATTGAGCCCAAAATGAAAGCTCGTGGAAAGCGAGGAGTGGTTCAGGTTCTGAAAATAAACTTCATACTGCGAGTCTGCATCAAAACCGCGATATCCTACGTCGACAGACACGAAGGCGTCGAGCGTGAAGCCCCGGGCGTTGTTGCGCCGCATTAACCGGTAGCCCAGCAGCACACCCCATTCTATGCGCTGCTCAACAGAACTTACCGTAAATATGTTATCGGGGCCCGTCATGGTTGCAATGTTTACAAAATGGCCGAGGTTGGTGAAACGTACCTCATGTCCAAAGTACCACATGCCGGCCTTCATGGGGTTGTAGAATTTTTGTTTGATGGAAATAGAGTAACCTCGTTTGAACAATTTCCCGGAAGGGATTTTCTCATCCGCCATAAAAAAGGGATCGCGCACGCCCACAAATTCAAACTCGTGGCCCAGGTGTTCCTGCTGGTAGAATTCAATACCTACCGGAAATCTTCCGGCAAACATAAACACCGGGTTGCCCGCCACGATCACCCCGCGAAATTCATTGAAGCGCGGGTCGAAAATAGCTGAAGTGA
>JAAURZ010000067.1 GCA_012031955.1 Bacteroidia bacterium | reverse complement strand
GGTTCGAGGTCAAAGTCTTTGTGATCAATTACCTGGTCCTGGCTGATGTTGCGTAAGTCCAGGTTCTGACTTTCGGAAATCATGTTGTCGGCTTCTGCCCGCACGCCATACAGGTTGCCGCCCGGCAGCCTTATTTCGTACTCTCCGGTTCTCGGATTCGTTTGGGCGATGCCCATCTCCTTGCCATCGGGCAGACGCTCATACACAATTTTGGCGCTCACAGGATTCCCATTCGAGTCTACCACTTTTCCTTTCACAGTAACCCACGGATCGGGGTTGCGCAGGATGGAAGCTTCACGCGATAAATATCTGTGTTAGTCTCAGTTACGCCCCTCGAATAGTAAGCATATTCGCTGAACGAGGGAATGTTGAAAAACAAGTCCTGCAAGGGTGAGTTGATCTCCGATCCAAGGTTCTCGGGATCAGACCAGCTAGTCCACGTGTCATCGAGCCGCCGCGACACATATATGTCCATGCCACCGTAGCCGCTAAAGCCGTTGGATGAAAAGTACAGTGTCTTATCATCGGAAGCCAGAAAGGGAGCCGACTCTTCGCCGGCTGTATTGAGGATATCGCCAAGATTGAGAGGTTCTGTCCAGATACTGTCGGGTTCCATGAAGCTCACATATAAATCGCGGTCGCCATAGGAGTCTTCGCGTTCTACAGACATCACCAACGTCTTGCGGTTGTTCGTAAGGAAGTAGTTCGCCTTCTCGCTAAAGTTGTAGTCGTTCTTAATGTTCAAAGCCACCGGCTTGCTCCAGTTGCCGTCCAAGTTGGAACTGATGGAAACACCCGCCTGCATCTTGTTATTGTCGAGGTACTTGTTGCCAAGCACGATGATAGCCGATTTTCCATCGGGTGTAACAGAAGAAATGGTATTGATAAAGTTTGGAGACTCGTTGTTGAATTGAGTGAGGTTTCGAGCAAGTTTCCAGTGTCCCGTCGAGTCGAGCTCTGAATACCAGATGTCTTCCTTGTCGTTGATGCCACCGACGTTTTCAGGGTGATTGCTCCTGCTGAAATAGAGCGTCTTCCCATCGGGCGACAGCAGTGGATTGAGTTCACTGTAGTCGCTGTTAACATTCTTATCCAGTTGCTCTATTACAATACCCGACGCAAGCAGCAACGGTTTGGGTATGTCGGCAATAATTGGATAGTTGGTGTCTGAGATGCCGATGGCGTCTATTCCAAAATAATCGGGGAGCGCCGCACCGTCAAACTCGATCTTCACAGCCACAACCTTGTAGGGAGTTGTGTCCATAAACATATTGAGCATTCGCCCCCTCTGCGGCACCGATGTTGGGTTTAGCGTGTTGATCACATACTCATTGCCGGCTTCGTCGTAAGCAAGCACCCGGTATATCGCCGTCGGGTTGTGCGACTCTGCGATAGCGATTTGCCTGATCTGTATCGGATTGGCGAACCCTACTTTCAAAAACTCCTTACCCTTTGGCCTGTCTGGAGCCCAGGCATTGGGATTTTGCCCGCCCGACGGCAGTACGTTGGGTTTACCCAGCACTTGCTGCGCGGAGTATTGAACAGGCGTCAACTCCGATGAAAATTCAATAACTTTTGATGCCCATTGTACCACTTGGGCATTCGTAATATGGTGGAGGCAAACTAATACTAGAACCAGTATATATCGCTTCATGTAGAGATAATTGCGTTAGGTCTTTAGGACGATAAACATAGCTAAAAAAACAAACAACACCGAAGAAGGAATAATCAAAAGAGGCAGTAAATTGTTGTCAGCGCTCCAGGGTGTGAGGATTAAACAGAAGGAACCCGACATGGAGCAACACCCCCAGTTGATTCTCTTCGTCATCGTAATAATTGAGGCTCAGGCTTATGGGGCCGATGAGCGTGTGAAGCACCAAACCTGCGGTGCCGGCAAAGTAGATGGTGTTGAGATCGGAGCGAAGCTTCACTTCCTGGTTGTCGCTTGTTGCAAGGTATTCGAACGGTTTAAACAAGTACCCCTCCACGCGAAAGTCGAGCCTGTTGCGCAGAGCGAAAACATTTCGCAGCCCCACAGCCGCGTAACTGAAAGCGCGGAAATTCTGCAACAACAACGTACGGGAATCTTGCAGGGGATAGAAGGCTGGCGCGTTGGCAAGCGTGCCCATGTAGTTAGTAAAAGTCGGCTGGTTCGAGAGCACCACCGATGCGTAGTAGCCAGGTCGGTACCACCCACGGTTAAAGTACTGCTCCATGCTCGCCCTAAGGCGAAACCACTGGTGGTTGCTTTTTACTTTCAACGTGTCGGAACTGGTTGAACCCGGCACATGGGTTTCGTCCACATTGAAAAAGCTAACGCCGGCGTAGATGGCTCTGCCCTGTGAAGCGTACTGTTTGCGATTTAATGTGCTTGAGTTGAGAAACGCGTTAACCGACAGGCCTCGCAGCCGCAACTCATCGAGCGTTGCAGAGCTCACCAACACCTTGTCGTTACTATAGCGGTCGAGGCTGTTGAATACTTCACCGCCAAAACCGACCCTGAACAACTTACCAGCCGGCCAACCCAGGTTTATGCTAAACCTCCTGTCGGTCCGCTTGAGTATGGTAGGATTCGATTCCTCTATAATCAGATCCTGACTTTCCAGGTAGTCCCAATTGTTGAAGACGAATTCCGGTTCAAGAAAGAGTTGGTTTCGCATGGGCAAATCGAGGCGTGCCTTCACTATGGCCGACTTGTAGAAGCCACCGGTTTGAAAGCCTGCATAAGCGTGGGTGAGCTTCCTGTTGAACCGGTAAAAATTAACGCCAAGAAAAATGTTGCTGATATTGCGCGACGCAATGACACCACCGAAGTCAATCTGAAAATTTCGTTGTGGACGACGAGAGATTTCAAAATCAAAATTCCTTTCATCTGGTTTGTAGATAAACCTCGGGTACACGTTGTTGAAATACTCTTCCGACACAAGCCTGAAGTACCCTTTCTTGATGTCGGTGAGACTCATGAGCCTTGGCTTCTCCACGTCGAAGCGGAACACCCGCTCTATGTAGCGACGCTGTTTCGAATTGAAACGCTGAAATTTGATGCGCGTGAATTCAATGGGTACGTTGCGCCGGTTTGAAGTTGTTGCGCACGATGTTCACTTCGTCCCATGTACGTCGTGCAGCAACCTTGGCTTTAATCTCTTCAATCTGCCGGATGGTTTGCTTGTACCCGCTGTCGATAAGACTGCGCGCCTGCGAAAAATCGAACGATGAATAGCCCGTAAGGTTGGGCTGAATATAAACGCCGTCCTCGGGTATGTCGCCCGGATCGGATTTGTCGAGCAGCAGATACAATAGTGACGAAGAGACCAGGCGGTCGTCGCGATCGTATGGATACTTTTCAAAAACCTTGCTCGATACATTAGATCCGATGATCACGTCGGGACTGAATTCTCTTTGAGCCACGTCAACGGGGAAGTTGTTGTATACGCCTCCGTCGAACAAGTATTTCCCATCGACACGTATGGGCGAATAGAAGAAAGGCACGGTTTGCGTGGCCCGCAAAGCGTCGCTGATTGACCCGGAGTCGATCACCACCTCCGTTTGCGTGAAAATGTCAGCCGCTACAACACGCAGCGGGATCATCAGGCTGTCGAAATTATTTCGCGAAATGGCCGACGCCTGTATCATGGTCTCACCCAACGCAAAGTTGAGTGACACATCGCTTACCAGCGTCGACTTCCATTGAAGGTTAAGCGTGGAGTCGAGCGACAAAAAAAGTTTGATGAAGCCCGGGCTGTCGTCGTTCTTGTGATAGTAGTAGTTATAGCCCTCCTCGGGATTGCCGTTTATCCAGCGCAGAAAATCGTCTGAGAGCATGATGGCTTCAATCTGTTGCGGACTGAGGCCGGCGGCGTAGCATCCGGCCACAATGCCGCCCATTGAAGTGCCTATCACATAGTCGATCGGAATGTTGTTCTCTTCCAGGGCCTTGAGTACGCCGACATGGGCCATGCCTTTGGCGCCGCCACCGCTCAATACGAGCCCGACTTTCTGGGCTGCTGCGCTAAACGCGAGGAGCAAAAATACGACTGTAACAAAGAGTTTCATCCAAGTAGCGAGCACCCGTCTTCATGGCAAAGTTGACGGAAAATCATTCATACCGCTACATAGAACGAAATGAATTTAATAAAGATTACTGGAGAGAGGCAATCGGATCTTCCTTCATGACGGGCATCGGTATTTGGTTGAGCCGCTCAATCAACTCGACCTTCACCGAGTCGAAGGCATCCTTGTAGCCTTCCTTGATAGGCTCGGAGGGAGGCAACTCCACGTGGAGCGCGTCTACCTGCCTGCCATTTTTCCAAAAGCGGTAGCAAAGATGCGGGCCTGTTGCCAGACCGGTGCTGCCGACATAGCCGATGGTCTGCCCCTGCCGCACGCGTGTGCCGGAACGTACGCCGTCAGCAATCCGCGACATGTGCAGGTACTGTGTGGTGTATGTTCCATTGTGGCGTATCTTCACATAGTTGCCGTTTGCCGACTTGTACTGGGCCTCCACAACAATACCATCGCCGACAGAACGGATAGGCGTGCCGGTGGGCGCTGCGAAGTCGGTACCGAGGTGTGCCCGATACACCTTTCGAACCGGGTGAAAACGTTTGCCCGAATAGCGAGAGCTGATGCGTGTGAACTCGATCGGATATTTCAACAAAGCCTTGCGCAAGCTCTTGCCCCGATCGTCGAAATAATCAATGCCGTCCCCCTGGTCGAATGGAAATGCGTAATAGTCGCTGCCAAAATGCTCGAAGTAAATAGCCTTGATCTGGGTTATTCCAACCGTGTTGCCTTCTACCTGGCTCTCTTCGTAAATCAATTTGAATTTGTCACCCTTTTGCAAGCGCTGAAAGTCAACCTGCCACGCGAAAATATCAACGAACTTGTTGGTGAGCTCGGGTGAAATGCCGAGCTCCTCGATCGTCTGAGACAGGGTAGAATTAATGATGCCGGAAACATTTTTTTCGACCTGTATCACCTCGCGTTTGCACACATCAACACTCAGCGAATCGCCAAAGTGGAAAATGATATAGTCGATCGGGTTGGGCTCGTATACGAATGCCTTGGCAGTACGCATAGAGTCGTTGGAACAGAACAGCGTATACTTTTTGTCTGGCGCAATCTTGCGCACGTCGAACACTTTGCGAGAAAGCATCGACAACTGGTGGATCATGCTTGCGGGTACGTTGTAAGACTGTAGTATGTCACCCAGGAATTGATTCCTTTTAATCCTGTCTTCCACCACTAGGTAGTTGTCGGCAACCATCCCGTAAAGCAATGTTGGCTCCTTGATGTCGAGAGAAATTTCGATGGGTTCGGAGTCTTCTACAATGTCGCTTGACGTAGAAAACCACCACACGGCGAGGCAGCAAAAAGTGACGGCAATGCCTGCAATTCCGATTAAGAGAAAGCGCCTTTTGGTCATTCCTGAAGAGATTAAAAATGCAAGTTTAAAAAATAATTCCGACCTACACCATACTGATTGTCAGGCCATTTAGCTAAAAAATGTAATATTCGGGCAGCCTTGTCAATCGTAACCAATTCAAAGATAAATAATTACGGTTTTAATCCAAATTAAGCAAGTGCGCGAGCCTGTAAGAAAACTTTGAAATTCGCGCTTTATTGCAAGGGCCGATGAAGTAGCTTAGGGGTGTTTTTGTGGTCGACAGGCACCGGCGTATTGCACGCCGGGTATAATGATTTTTACGGAGGCGGCCCGGCTTTGGAATCGGCTGTTTATATCCACTAACTTATTTTTTGTGCGTTTCTTTTTTTCAACTTTCCTCCTCTTCGCCAGCCTTTGCGCCTTCGCCCAAAGTGGGCTGGAAAGCAGTGTTGCCCAGCGATCCGTCGCCGACAGCCTTACGGCAGCCCTCCGGTCAAGCCAGGGAAGGGAGCGCGTTGATTTACTGGAAAGGCTTGCTTTTGAGTACCGTTTCAGCAAACCCGAGCAGGCGCTCGCCTATATTCGGCAGGGTATGCACCTGGCCGACTCCGCCAATTACGAGGCTGGCAAAGCAAAGATTTTTTCCTTGCTCGGCATCATCAAAAAGGCGCGGGGAAAGTATGACTCAGCAGTCTACTATTATGAAAAGGCGTTGGCACTGGAACGTAAACTTGGCAACGCGGCCGCATAGTGTCCAATCTCAACGATGTGGGCATTGTGTATGAGGAAAAGGGCGAGCTGCCTCTTGCGCTAAAATACTACCTGGAGGCCCTCAAGATTTCTGAGCAACACAAGGACCTGATAGGCATGGCCAACGCTCAGATCAATGTAGGTTTTATTCATCTTTCGGAAGAAGATTACGAAAAGGCGCACGAGTATTTTCAGAAGGGATTGCAAACCAGCATCGACGCCAAGTACCTGAAAGGCGAAGTGTGGTCGTATAGCAACATAGGCATCGCCCTCAACAAGCTCAAGCGCTACGACGAGGCCAGGACCTCCTACGAAAAGGCGATGTCGTACGTGGATGATGGAAAGCACGACCGTGAGTTGGGCCGGCTCATCAACAACATTTCCATAACCTACCTCGACGAAAAGAATTACCCGATGGCGCTGAAGTACTTGCTGCAGTCGGCAGCCATCAAGGAAAAATTTCAGGAGCCTTACGATATGGCCACCACGTATGTGAACGTGGCAGACACATATCAGAAAATGAGCGACTACGCGAAGGCGATTCAATATGCGGAGAAGAGCCTCGCGCTGGGTAAGCAGTCGGGCACACCCGATGTGATGGAGCCTGCGCTGATGAGCCTGGCAAAAAGCTACTTTGTCCTGAAAGACTACAAGAAGGCCTATTTGCTAAAGGAAGAGCAACTCGAGATTCAGGATTCGCTCTACAGCCTTGAGCGCCTGCGCCTGCAGCGCGAAATGATGGCCAAATACGACTACGAGAAGAAAGACCAGGAGAACGATTTGTTGAAGAAGGAGAGCGAGCTGAGTGAAGCGAAAGTGGAAAAACAATACTACGTAATTCTCTCAACGGGCCTTGCCCTTATACTTATTCTGTTCGTGACCATTGTGCTGTGGCGCCTCTACGTGCGCAAGGCGAGAATAAACAGGTGGCTCAACCAGCGAAGCCGCGAAGTGGAGGCCAAGAATCGCACGCTCGAAAAAGACATCGACGAAAAAAACAGCCTGATGAATGTGGTAGCGCACGACCTGCGGTCGCCGCTCAACAAAGTGAAAGGTCTCGCACAACTCATCAGACTTGACGGCACACTGTCGCTTTCGCAGAAGGAATATCTCGGCATTATCGAAGACGTAACAGAGCACGGCAAGCGGTTGATCGCAGACCTGCTGGTGCTCAATACCGCAGAGGCCACCAACCAGGTGCCGAAACATGAGGTGGACCTGAAGGAATTCATAGAAGAGTGCGCCACAGAGTTCCACCCCCAGGCGAAGCACAAGGGGATAACGCTTCACGTGAAGACCGACGAAGTGAGGGCCGACAATAAAAAGGTTTTAACTAACAAGGATTACCTGCACAGGATAGTCGACAACCTCGTTTCAAACGCGATCAAGTTTTCGCCGCAGGGTAAAAATGTGTATGTAGAAACGAAGAAGAACGGCCAGACCTTCTCCATCAGCGTGCGCGACGAGGGACCTGGTATGACCGACGAAGACAAAAAGCATTTGTTCAAGAAGTTTCAACGACTGAGTGCCAAACCGACAGGCGGTGAGTTATCAACAGGCCTGGGGCTGGCCATCGTGAAACAGCTTGTAACACAATTGGACGGCAACATTACGGTGGAGAGCGTGCCTTCGAAAGGAGCTGCATTCGAGGTGGTGCTCCCTTCCTAGATATTTCATATGTTAATAATTGATTTTAATTGGACATATGGAATTCGCTCCCGATAATTATCGGGATGAGAGTTTTTACCTAAAGGGGTCGTTGCAATTAACATCCCGCTGGGTATAGTTTTCTCTATGCTCATTTCATCTGCTACCTCGCAAACAGTTCCCTGTACTTTTTCTTACCGGCATCGAGAAAAGCGATGAAGTTGTCAACACTGCGATCGTACGCTTTTGGCGCCACGAGCACACGCTCATCTTTTCCTACCAGTATATAATAAGGCTGCGCGTTGTTATTCAACTTGCTGATCTGCAAGTCCGCGTTTTGTTTTCCAATGGTCCGTTTCACCTTGCCGTCGAATGTTGAGGAGTACCATTGATCTTCCGGCAACTCGGTTTTATCGTCCACGTACAAAGCTACCACCACGAAGTCGTTGCGCAGCCGGTCCAGCACCTGTGGGTCGGACCATACACGCGCCTCCATCTCGCGGCAGTTAGTGCAACCATGTCCCGTAAAGTCGATAAACAGCGGCTTGTTCTGCTGCCGTGCACAGGCGATGGCCTGGTCGTAGTCGAAGTAGCCGTTGAGGCCATGAGGCAAGTGAAGAAACTCCGAATACTTGGGCTCGTCGCAAATCTGATTGGACTCGTCATGGGCAAGACCAGCAAGGTCGAAGTCGTGCGTGTGCATAGGAGGCAGGTAGCCCGCCAGTGCCTTAAGCGGTGCCCCCCACATGCCTGGCACAAGATAGATCACGAACGTAAACGTGACGATGGCAAGCACCAGTCGTGGTACACCGATGCGCTTGTCTTCGGCGTCTTTGCCGGTGTCGCCGGGCAATCGAAAACCCTTTAGCAGATATACGCCTATCAGGGTGGCGATCACAATCCAGAGTGCAATATTTATTTCACGATCAAGAATGCCCCAGTGAAATGCCTGGTCGGCGATGCTAAGAAATTTGAATGCGAGGGCGATTTCAAGAAAACCCAAAACCACTTTCACCGAATTCAACCATCCGCCTGATTTTGGAAGCGAACTGACCAGCCCGGGAAAAATGACGAAATGGT
>JAAURZ010000066.1 GCA_012031955.1 Bacteroidia bacterium | reverse complement strand
GAGTGCGAGCAGTTGTCGAGTATGAAATTCGCCCGCTCCACGAGGTCGGGGCAATCGGCAAACTGAGCTTCCAGTGCTTCTGCCGGCGTCATGCACTCGTCGGGCTGTGCTTGCTGGTGTGTCGGCAGCTTGCTGAGCAATGTATTGTTGTCGATGGCACGCAACAGGCGATGCACGTTAAAGTCGGTCTTGGTGGCGAATGTGACAGGGTGCCATGCCAGAAATTTTCCGGGGAACTCCTTGCGCAATGTTGAGAATGAGAATTGTGTCAGTTGACTTTTACGAATGCCGATGTATTCGTTGCTGCGAAGTTGTTCCGGAAATATTTTCCCGAAAGGGTATATTACAAACACATCCTGAAACTCCGGCGCACGCATGGGGATCGCCTTGTTGTGCCGGTTGTGGAAAGACAGGAACCGGTTGATTTCCGTGAAGCCGTCTCCATTTTTGGCCAGCGCTATAAAGCGCAATTCGTTTTCGTTCCGGAACTCCACGCCCAGCGCGATGTCGAGGCTATAAGCTGGTTTGCCATACTTCGTTGTCTGGCTACCCGGATGCGCGGGCGCATACTCGGCGCAGTGCCGGAGCATTTCGACATAGGCGGCGGTGTTGTTGATGTCGGTGAGCGCCAGTTTTTTTATGCCGTACCGTTGTGCCTCCTGAAACAATCGCTCGATTGTGAGTGTCCCGTATTTGAAGCTGAAAGCGGTATGGCAGTTGAAATACATACGCCACTTATGGATTTGGAATTTCTTTGAAAAGGTGTGCCCGTACAAACCTGATTTCGCCATACGAGAAGCCGTCACCCAGCATCTGTTTCACAGGTGAAAGCATGGTGTCTGCAGTTGTCGTGAAAGCCTTTTCGATAGCCGCGATCTTTTCGGCGGATACGAGTTTTTCAATTTCAATTTTGTTTTGCTGTACGAAAAAGGTAAGGTGGTTCTCCACGGTACTTACGGAAAGGCCGCGTTGCCGCGCGACTTCGGAAACGGAATGCCCCTCGTTGATTAGATTCAGGCTCTGGATTTTGGTGTCCGTTTCTCGTTCCGGATTCGTGTAGCGTTGCCGTCGCGGCGACTTCTGATCGATGCGCGACTGTAGTTGGTGATGCCGGCAGTACGAAAAGACGATTTCACAAAATGCCTTGCCGTATTTTTCTAATTTGATTTGACCGAAGCCATTGATGCGGCTGAGTCCGGCCTTGTCGAGCGGCAGGAATGTCGCGACCTCTGTAAGCGTTGCGTCGGAAAGTATTTGGTACGCCGGTACATTTTCCGCGTCGGCCAGTTCGCGTCGGCGCACCTTCAGTTGCTGCAACAACGCCGCTTCATAGCCGGTACCGGGTTCATTCACTTTGATCTTTTCTTTCGATTGCGTGAGGTTCACCTGGATTCTGCCTTTCAGCACGTCATCGCTCGTAGCGGTGAGCCGGAGCAAGGGATAGTTGCCGACCGATTTCACAAGGTGGCCCTGGGCGATCAGGTCGTGGAAGATACTTTTCCACGCTTCCTTGCTCACGTCGCTTCCTACACCGAAGGTCTTGAGGGACTTGTGCTCTTCCCGGATTTTTTCTGCGTGCGACCCGCGGAGAAAATCGATCACATAATTAACGCCGAAGCCCTCATTCAGGCGCACGACGGCCGACAGCGCTTTTTGCGCAAGTACGGTGCCGTCGAATGTATGGACCCGCGTGATGCAGTTGTCGCAATTGCCACACTGGTCGGGTGCCTCTTCGCCAAAGTAATTCAATAAATATTTTCGCCGGCAGCTCGTCAGTTCGCCAAACGTGACCATCTGGTCAAGTTTTTTCAGGTAGACGCCGGTTTGTTCGCGGTTGTCTTCCACTTCCACGAGCCGCTTGAGCTTGAAGGCGTCGGCGGCGGAATAAAATAACAGCGCCTCGCTGTCAAGACCGTCGCGACCGCGCGGCCAGTTTCCTGGTAGTAGCTTTCAATGTTCTTGGGCAGGTCCATGTGCACCACATAGCGCACGTTCGACTTGTCGATGCCCATGCCAAAGGCGATGGTTGCCACCATAATTTTGATTTCGTCTCTCAGAAACATTTCCTGGTGTCGCGCGCGTGTTTCTTTGTCGAGCCCGGCGTGGTAGGGCAGGGGCTGCATAACCTTTGGCAACCAGGTCGGTGCACCTGTTCCGTGGAGTGTCGCGACAGGCAATAGATTACGCCGGCGTCGTCGTTGTGCGCTGAAAGAAATTGCAGAAGCTTGGCAAAGCTATCCCGCTTTTGTTCCACGGTATAACGAATGTTGGCCCTGTTGAAGCTGGATACAAAAGTGGCAGGATTTCGTAGCGCCAGCTTTTCGATGATGTCTTTGCGCGTGAGCGCATCGGCTGTGGCTGTGAGCGCGATGATGGGTGTTTCCGGCATTGCGTCTTTTAGCTTCGCCAGCATGAGGTACTCCGGCCGGAAGTCGTGACCCCAGTGCGAAATGCAATGCGCTTCATCGATGGCGTACATACTTACCCTCAGCGACTCGAGTGTCTTGATAAAGGCGCCATTGTTGCGCAGCAATTTTTCGGGCGCCAGGTACAGAAGTTTTATCTCGCCGTTTTGCACCTGCCGCAAGATTTCTTCCTGTTCAAGAAAATGTTGCGTTGAATTCAGGTAAGCCGCGGGAATGCCGTTGAGCCGGAGTGCGTCAACCTGGTCTTTCATCAGCGCGATAAGCGGGGAGATCACCACGGTGAGGTTTTCGAGCAGCAGCGCGGGGATCTGGAAACAGAGCGACTTGCCGCCGCCGGTGGGCATGAGCACAAATGTATCGCGCCTTTGCAGCACGGTGTCGATCACCCTTTCCTGTTCCAACCGGAAGGAGCTATAGCCAAATTTTTGCCGAAGTATTTCGAGTGGTGTAGACATGGACATTTTATTCGAGGACATTTTCAAAAGCGTATTGACCGGTGCGCGGCCGGTTTTTGCCTAATTTGAAAACATTATTTGAACAATGCCCGCCTTACGTCTATTTTAAATTTTGTTGTTTATTTTTTTAACGCAAGTTTTGCTTGCAGCCAACTTACCGGCTTAGGATTGATTAGAAACTGAACTGAATGTCGCGATAGAACGTCCACCGATTTTCCGTGCGCGCCAGTACCGTAATGCGATCGCAAAGGAAGTGCTGGCTGTAGGGCAGGTCTTTCAGATAGGGCCAGCTTTTGAGAAAATCTTCGTCGCCAAGGTTTCGCGCGATCACGAGCCGGGGCGTGAAGTTGGCGTCTTCCTTTACTGTTTTCTCAAAGATTTCGCGTATGGGGTATTTGTTGAGTGATGTCCAGGTGGTATGACACGTCTGCCGTTCACATACGATCGTATTCAGATTTTTGATAAAAACATTGAATGCCTTAAACTGCGTGCCTTGGCTTCGACGTGTTCGATGATTTCGTCGATATGTTCGTCGGCATATTTAAAGAGAGAAATGTGCGCCGGCGTGTAGCGATCTTCGAACTCGCGTCCGATAAGGTATTGCACGTCGTCTTTCAACACGGCCACGTCGCTGGCAATGTGCCGCGGCGGTGCAATGATAAAAAGTAATTCCTGAATGGACTGGCTGGTTTTTACTGCTGTCGTTCTCATATTGTTGTTGTCTTTGATTACTGGTTTCTTCGCGCGCCCCCTTCAGGGTTTGGCGGCGGGCCGGGCGGCTGCCGGTTTCCGGTTCGCGAACTTCGCCTGGCCCGCTTGCTTTGACGTCATCTCAAATTTCCTTTAAACATGTTCATTTCCATTTTTACCCGCTTACCCACGTCGATGGTCGTGGCACGCATTACTTTTTCGGACCCGTGTTTGTGTTTGATGCGGTCGATGGCGTCGTACAGGCTGATGCTTTCCACCGTGTCGTCAAACAGGCTGATCTGGTAGTTGCCATGCACAAGGCCGCTCAGGCGTACACCCACGAGGCGTATCAGCATGCGGCGGTTGTAGAGGCGCTCGAACAGTTCCAGGGCGGTGCGCAGGATCACATGGTCCGACGATGTGTAGGGAATCTGGATCTGCTTGGTTTCCGTATCGAAGTTGGAGTACCTGATTTTCACCGTCACACACGACGTAAGCTTTTTCTGCTGACGTAATTGGAAACTGATTTTTTCTACCATCGCGATCATGATCGACTTCAGCCTCTTCACGTCTATCGTATCTTCTTCGAAGGTGCTTTCGGTGGAGATCGACTTTTGTTCGCTGTAGGGTACTACCGGCGTCTCGTCAACACCATGCGCCTTGTTCCAGAGGCTGATGCCATTCTTGCCAAACGCGCTTACCAGGAAGGGCAGTGGCATTTCACGCAGGGTGCTTACCCGGCGCACGCCCATATCATATAAGAAGGACGCTGTCTGTTTGCCGATCATCGGAATTCTTTCCACCGGCAGCGGGTCGAGAAAATCACGCTCCTGCCCCAGGGGTATTTGAATTTTGGCGTTGGGCTTGTATTCACCTGTGGCCACTTTGGAAATCAGCTTATTAATAGACATGCCCATGGAGATAGGCAGGCCACTTTCCCTGGTAATCTTTTTATGGAGATCAAGTGCCCACTTGAACGCGCCCACGTAGCGATCCATGCCGCTGGCGTCTATGTAGAACTCGTCGATGGAAGATTTTTCGAAGCTGGGCGACTCTTCGGCGATCACTTCGGTGAACCAGGTGCGAGAACTTGCTGTACGCCTCCACGTCGCCGGAGATGACGATGGCGTCGGGGCAAAGTTGCAACGCCAGGTACATGGGCATGGCGGAGTGCACGCCGAAGCGCCGCGTTTCGTAGCTGCAGGCGGCCACCACGCCACGCCGGCTGCTGCCTCCTATAATAAGGGGTTGCCAACAAGCTTTTTGTCCTTGAGGCGCTCCACGGCCACAAAAAAAGCATCCAGATCCAGGTGAACAATGTTTCTATTCGCATTCATGACGCTATATAACTAAATAAATTAGTATCATGAAACATTGTAATACTAAAATATTTAGTTTTTATTTGTGAAGTCATTAGCGTAGGTTGATCGTCACAAGGACGAGTGTTTACCAGACAAGTGATGTCATGAATGTGATTAGTAAGAACCTCAAGTTTCTCCGTGCTCAAAAGGGCTGGACGCAAAAACAACTTGCCGAGAAACTGGGCGTGAAGCAGTCGGTAATAGGTGCTTATGAGGAGGCGAGAGCAACCCCACCGCTGCCCTGTTTACTCGACATTGCAGAAACCTTTCAGGTGAGTCTTGATATATTGAGCAGAAAGGAATTAAGTAAAGTGCCTGAACCCGAATGGAAGGCCAAGCCGATGGCTCGTGGCAAGGAGATACTGGCCATTACGGTTGATAAAGACGACAGGGAGAACGTAGAACTGGTGTCGCAGAAGGCTTCCGCCGGATACCTGAATGGATACCAGGACCCGGAATTTATTCGCGACCTGCCGCGCATGAATGTGCCGGTGCTTCCGCGCGCTGCTACATATAGAGCGTTCGAAATTAAAGGGGACTCCATGCTTCCGGTGCAACCCGGCAGTATCGTGTTCGGCGAATACATCGACAACCTCGACAAGGTGAAGAATGGAAACCTTTATGTCGTTGTGACGAAGACAGAGGGGATTGTATTCAAGCGGATGTTCAATTTTTCGGACGACGAAAAGTTTCTGCTGGTGTCAGACAATCGCCAATATCAGCCCTATGCTATCGCCGCGGAGGACATACTCGAAGTATGGCAGGCCAAGGGATTTTTCTCCACCAAGTTTCCCGGGCCCGACGAAGCAGATAGAAAACAAATGGACCACCTGGCGCTCACCATTTACTCCCTGCAGGAGGAATTGGCGCGCCTTAAGAAAAAATAAAAGAGTTGGCTTTCTTCGCTGTTTGCCCGATCATGCTGGCGTCCCGTAATCCGGGGCTGCCAGTAATGATTAGCGAGGCCTTTCTCTCATAAACAGTATAATCCGATAATCAGCGTGTGTCTGCGACCCGTAGCCCGTAGAAAAAACGGGAGCCAAATCACGACGCGCGGAATCTGCTTTTTGTTTCCGTGTTATAGCGGTGAGATGGGAGCCGCAAGCGTAAAGAGGAACCCATCGCGCAATGCATAGTCGGGTTTGCTCTTGCTCATGTAGCCCATGTACGTAGAGGTGAGTTGCACCGACACCTTTTCGCTTAGCTTGACCTTGGGGAACGTGAGCGCCAGCGCCGACGATACCGCCTGCCGCTCTTCGTCCATCACATAGCGGTGCCAGATATACACTTCCACTTTCACCTTCCGCGACGACCAACCCACCAGCAACCGGTTGGCGAGTTTCTTGTTAAGCGTATAGTCATAGAACAGGGCGGTGTGTTCGACATGGAAGTTGGGCGAAGGATCCCAGTAAAACGCCACAGCCGTGTAATAGTCTGAGTCGCTGTCGCGGAAGCCGTCGGTTTGCGAGAAGATGTAGCCGAACACCACGCGCGCCTTAAAAGTGGGGCGCAACTGTAAGTTGGCAAATACGCCCGGTTGGAAGTAGTTCACGATCGAGTGCGGGTCGGCAATGTCGTACGACTTGAAGAGGAAAAACCCCAGCGTGCGCCGGCTGTAGAAAATGTTCAGGTCGGCATTGAGGTGGTGGTTGATAAGCGACCCGGTAAAAGGAAAGTGCCCGGCGCTGTTCAGTCGCGGCGTGATAAGCAGCGTTGGCCGCGATACGGAGTCGCGCACCTGGCCGATGGCGTCGCCAGCCGTCAACGTGACGATAAGCAGGAGTAAGCTTGTTCGAAACATGTTACCAATAGAGGTCGTGAAGGCCTGCCCCGAGGGAAGACCGGTTTTTGTGTTGAATTTTCTTCACACGGTCCCGCACTTCCACGCTCCAATCTTCATCCTTATCGTGCGAAATCCTGATCTCGCTGTCTTTGCCGGTCAGGCCTGACAGAAATTTTACGACGGCGTCCCATCGCGAAAAACGGCGGCTGCGCTCGTGTGCTAGTGATTGTGTCGGATTCATGGCTCGAAATTGATAGTTATAACATGCATGCCCAACCCGAAGCTTGCGGATTGGACACGGCGAAATAACCTCAGGCCACTGACAGCCCTATGGCAGTCCGGTTGGATTTATTTTCCAGGTGAGCATGTGGTCTGCGACGCTGATGTGGTCGTGCTTGCGGAAGGGTTTGCGGGTGAGGGAAAGCTTGTTGATCTGCTTCACGATGAAGTCGCGGTAATCGTGGCGCAACCAGCACCAGGCGATGAGGTGCCACTGGTCGGTGTAATAGATCATGCCGATCGGCTCCACCTCGCGTTGCGTGGTTTGCTGCTTCAGGTCGGTATAGTTGACGGAGAGTATGGTCTGAAAACAAATGGCCGCCTGTATCTCCGGCAGGTAGTGCGTATCGTTGGGGTTGGGGTTCACCACCTTGATACTTTCCGACAGCCGTTCCGAGCGCTCTTTGTCGGATTCACCCAACACGGCCTTGATCTTTACAAGCGCGCTTTCGGTATGGCGCGCGGTGATCGCATCGCTGAAACGTTCGGCCAGGGAAGCCATCAGCACCAGCGCGTTGGCTTCGTCGGGCGAAAATGAAACGGGTGGAAGAAAATAGCCCTGCACGATGAAGTACCCTTTGTTGTTCTCGAAAGACACCGGAATGCCGACTTCCTCCAGCGAGCGAATGTCGCGATAGACGGTGCGAATGCTGATGTCGAATTTTTCGGCAATTTTTTCCGCCGTCACATACCGCCGCGATTGAAGCATGGTAACAATACCCATAAGTCTGTCGACGCGTTTCATACTGTTAAGTTTGGAGAACTCAATTTACAATTCATGGTGGAAAATTCGTTCACCAGTGAACGGAATGCGGGTATGAGTGTTAAATGTTCAGCTATCGTATGCCACATTCATCTCATTTGATACTTTGCTTGGTTCTTGAAGTTTCTGTAGTGAACACAAAATACCCACCCAGTTCGTCCAACAAATAGCGCAAGCTACTGCGTAGGTACAATAGAATGTAGAGCGCAGGCGAAAGGTGTTCTTTTGCCCGCGCTCTTTTATTTACCTGGCGCCGTGCTTTTGATTTGGACGATCTCGCGATAAGCTTTCACAGCCTGCTTTATTATCATATCGCCGTCCTTGCGAATTTTTGCGGAGCGCTTATTCATGATGGCGGTGTACGTCTTGAAGATATCATCGGAATCGTCGCGCAAGCCAACACATTGCAAAATGAATTCATCCAGGTTCGGCTGCAAATAGCAGTCTTCAAAACCGAGTTCATGCAGGCCATGAAAGAGTTTGCGGGTTTTCAGTTCTTCCACGATAAGGCGGATACATATCTGCGCTTCAGCGGAGGAAATGACCTGTCGATGCCGAATTTTTTCCGGTTCCATTAAAATTTGAATAGCTCCTTTAATGATATAAAGATATAAATAAAACGAAATTATATTTGTCTACAATGATATATATTACATTATAGCGCATTTAATTTCCTTTTATACGTATTCAATTGGCTTATTGTCAAATGGTTAGATTTGAGAAAACCAGACGAATGAGCAAATCAACCAAGGCGGACTACAACAGATTAAAGGTGCTGCTGGCAGAAAAGAAAAGGACGAACAAAGAGCTGGCCGACCACCTGAACGTTAGACCCGCCACCGTTTCGCGGTGGTGCACCAACGATAGTCAGCCCGCGATTGAGATATTCTATAAGATAGCCAAGTTCCTCGATGTGGATGTGAGGGAGTTGTTGGTGCCTTCGAAGAAATAGGTTGGTGATTCCTTATTACAATGTTCGGGCGAACGCGTACTACGTACGTTGGTAATTACTGAAATCTCAATTCCCTCCATTTGCCTAGCATCACCTAATCGCTGTCAAAGACCAGATGTTCGTGCGTCATTGCCGCCTCAGTGTTGGCTCGGACCTGCTCCCGAAATT
>JAAURZ010000065.1 GCA_012031955.1 Bacteroidia bacterium | reverse complement strand
AATGTTGTACAGGTTTGAGTTGTATCCACTCTTTAAGTACCGCAGTGGAAGCAAATTGTTACAAGGTGCTGAAACTACTTGAATAATTCCGGGTGTTTGTCGTCCCAATCGCTTGCCTGCTGATAGGCCCTGCCCAACGCTATGAGCGCCGACTCCCCATAAAGCCGGCCCACGAACGAAATGCTGGTAGGGCTGCCGCTATTGCTAAACCCGTTGGGCATTACCAGGCATGGGTTTCCTGTGAGGTTGGTGGTAAGCAGTTGCGAGCCTCCGAAACTCGGCGCCACGATCACGTCAAACGACTTGGTGGTTTCATAATAAGCCTCGATGAGCATCGAACGAACACGCGAGGCATTGATGTATTCCACCGCCGGTATAAATCTCGCGCTGCGAAATGAGTTGGGCCACGCCCACCTGCGCTGGTTTACGAGCAGCGAGTCTCTGCCCGAGCGTGTGAGCTCGTCGAAGGCCGCCGCAGCCTCCGCCGACAACATCACCCGCAATGATGCAACGGGCAGCGCCTCGGGTAGTTCTACCGGTATCAGTTCAACACCCAGGGAGCGCAGCGTCTCGAGCGCTTGCTGGTCGTTGGCCTTGCCGGGATAGTCTTTGTCGAACAGCGATTTTTACATAACCGATGCGAAGTTTTTTTACGTCCGCTTTCGCAGAATAATTGAAGGCGAAATTATGCACACTGCGATCAAGTTTGTCTTCACCACGGATCGCGTCGAACACCATCGCGCAGTCGAGCGCCGACCGGCACAGCGGGCCGATCTTGTCCATGCTCCAAACCAGCGTCATCGCACCGCCACGGCTCACCGCGCCAAACGTAGGCCGCAACCCGGTAACGCCACATCGTGTAGCGGGCGACACGATAGAGCCCAGCGTTTCCGTTCCAATGGCAAAGCCCACGAGGCCTGCAGCCGTCGCCGCCGCCGACCCGGCCGATGAGCCGCTTGAGCCCTGCTTCAGGTTCCACGGGTTTTTGGTAACGCCGCCGTACCAGATGTCGCCCATAGCGAGGGCGCCAAGGGTTAGCTTTGCCAGCAGTACCGCGCCAGCCGCCTCCAGCTTCTTTACCACCGTGGCCGTTCGATCTATATGCTGTTCTTTGAAGGGCGCAGCGCCCACGTAGTCTTGGTCCCTTCCACCGCCAGCAGGTCTTTGACGCCAAACGGAATACCATGCAGCGGGCCTCTGTACATTCCTTTGCCGATTTCAGCGTCTGCCTCGCGCGCCCGGGCGAGGGCATGTTGCTCCATCAGCGTGATGACGCATTGCAGCGTATCACCGTAACGCTTGAGCCTGTCCAAGTAAATTTGTGTAAGCTTTAGTGATGTGAGCTTCTTGCTTTTGATAAGCCCGGCGAGTTTATAGACGGGCAAAAAGGCAATCTCCTCCGGAGAAGAAGGAAGGGCGACATCCGAGGGTATTCCCCAGTCTATCGGTTTCTGCGTGGTATTAATCACGAAACCATTGGGAGTGGGGTCGAAATACAACGCCATGGGCACACTGTTGTCCAATTGAACGGCGTGTAGTTGCTTGAACATCTCCCGGTAGCTATTCAAGTTCGACTGCATCGAGTCTCTTTCATCATCGTCGAACTTCAGGTCGTAGTATGGTTCCATCGCCACCGTTGGATCGGCCCGTTCTTGTGCGCGAAGTTTTGTCGCCGAATTTGTTACGGCGATGGTCAGAATAATCAAAAGCTTGTAAATTGATGACGTTTTCATAGCGAAGGTTTCCCTGATAAAGCTAGCGAATGACTTTGTCGGGTGCATTACCGTCCGTTGAAAAATTGTCACCCTAAAATTGTAAGCCTTGTTAGTTGCTCTTTCATGAAATCGTATTTGCTAAAACTCTATCAGTATAACGCGTGGGCCAACAAACGCGTGCTGGATTGCCTTAACCGCCAACAGGTGGCCGACGAAAAGATACTCTCGCTGATGAGTCACGTGCTGTCGGCACAATTCATTTGGTTGAACCGCATCAAGGGGCTGCCGACTTCACCATTCCCGCTCTGGCAACTTTACAAATTGAAGGAATTGATGACCATGGCCGACGACGTCGGGAAGAACTGGCTCGCATTTGTGGAAGAGAATGACAATTTCGACCGTGTGCTGGTCTACAAAAATTACGTAGGTGATCCCTACGAGAACAAGGTCGAGCAAATAATGATACACCTGGTGAACCACGGCACTTACCACCGCGGACAGGTTGCCCTGTTGCTTCGACAAAAGGGCTATGAGCCCGTAAATACCGACTTTATTACCTACGACCGCGTGATTACCGGACAATTGAAAGATTGAACATTACTTCGTGATTGTGGGTTTGTGAAATACTAACCCTGTTAACCCAATGAAAAAATTCTACTATCCCTGGTCGCGCTTGCCCTGGGCCTTGGCGCGTTCGCACAAAACACCGAAGCGGTTTGCCACACACCGGCAACCGAGAAGTTTGCACTCTTTGCGTCTAACAAGTCTTTCAACGCAGAACACCAGATGCCTCGCGTCTACTATCACATCAGTGAAGAGGGCGGCGAGATGATCAAGCTGAGCTGCGCCGACGGCACGGCAGCTAATGCGTATTTTATCAAAGCCAAGACCCCGTCCAACAATTGGGTTTTCGTCTTTCAGGAATGGTGGGGACTCAATGACAACATAAAACGCCTGAGCGAAGATCTATACAAAGACCTGGCAACGTGAACGTACTTGCCTTGGATATGTATGACGGCAATCTCGCCACCGATCGCGAGAACGCCGCCAAATACATGCAGGCATTCAAACAAGAACGGGGTAATGCGATTGTGCTCGGCGCATTGGCTTTTGCCGGAAAGGATGCGCGTGTCGGCACCATTGGATGGTGCTTTGGCGGAGGCCAGTCGCTGCAGGCCGCGCTCACCGTGGGTAAGCAGGCCGTTGCTTGTGTAATGTATTATGGCATGCCCGAAGACGATGTCACCCGCCTGAAAGGTCTCAATTGTGACGTACTTAATATATGGGCGACACAAGACCAGTATATTACAAAACAAGTGATGGACAAGTTTGACGCCAACATGAATGCGGCCGGCAAGAAAGTGAACATCAGACCCTACGATGCCGGTCACGGGTTTGCCAATCCGAGTAACACGGTGTACAACGAAGCGGCTTTCAACGATGCGTACAAACACACAGTGGAATACTTCGCTGCGCGGCTGAAGTGATTGCGGGTTCAGTATTGCGCCAGCAGGTACCTGATCACGTCGGTGGTAGTCACGATTCCCGACAGCATGTTTTCGTCGGAATCATCGACTACGGGCAAGGCGTGATATTCTTCAGTTGAAAGTATTTCCGCCACTTCGCGGATGTCGGTGCCTCGCGTCACCACCCTCGGGTGGCGCACCATCACCTGCTCAATGGTGAGCATATCAAGAATGGAGTCGTCTGCCGTTTCAACACCCGGGAAGATGGCGCTGAAGCTAAGCCGGTTGATGTCCGTTCGGCTTACTATGCCCACCAGTTTGTTGCCCGACAACACCGGCACGTGACGAATCTTGAAATGGTTGATTTTGTCAACCACCTGGCGCAACCCTTCGTCCATCTGAACGACAACTACATCTTTGGTCATAATGCTGCTGACCGGCTCATGCTTTTCATCCTAGTAATAATTTTTTATTGATACATGGAATAGCCGGGTTTACCATGGCGTTGTGTGGGCCATCGGGCACAGCCACTCATATATCGATTGAAGAACAAATGTGAAGGTAGGCCAACGCGCGTGTCGTGGCACTGATGATTGTCAGCGCTGGCGAAGAGTGTTGTCAGGTTGCTCCCAAACTACCGGTGTGTTTTCAGCGTACCATCGCGGGTAGTTTTGCATGTGAATTTTTTCAACCTCCGATCTTTTTACTTTCATCGATGGCGTGAGCAGGCCATTCTCAATGGTCCAACCGGCCCGCATCACCACCAGTGCCTGTAGTTTTTCATAACTCTCAAGGCCCTTGTTAACCGCCTTCAATGTGTCTGCGAGGCTCGTTTCGAAGGCATGCCTCTCCTTCGCCAATCCTTGCGCCGACGGCACAACCAGTGCGATGGGCTGCGGGATGCCCATGCCCACCACGCACACTTGTTCGATGTCGGTGTTGGCGAGCAGGGCGAGTTCTATTGGCGCCGGCGCTATAAACTTGCCCTTATCTGTTTTGAATTGATCTTTCATGCGGCCGGTCACGGTGAGAAAGCCGTCGGCATCCACAGCGCCCCGATCGCCCGTGCGCAGAAATCCGTCACTGGTAAAAGTGGAGGCCGTTGTTTCGGGATCTTTGTAGTAGCCCAGCATAAGGGCTTTGTGTCTTATGAGGATTTCGCCTTCGTCCGAAAGTTTCATCTCGGCATCGGGCCATAGCTTACCCACGGTGCCGATTTTTATGCCGTCGTAGTTCGCGTGCGAGTACGCTGTGTTCTCGGTCATGCCGAACATCTCGCCCAACTCCATGCCCAGGCTTTTGTACCAGTGAATAAGATTGACGGGAATGGGCGCCGCACCCGAAACCATGATCCGTGCTTTTCGCATGCCGAGTTTTTTCCTAATCGTGCTCTTGATCACGGTGTTTACCAGGGGGATTTTCAGCAACACATCCAGTTTTTTTGCGGGAGTTTGGTGAGCACGCCTTCCTGGAACTTTGCCCAAATTCGAGGCACGCCCCCAAAAATGGTTGGCTCCTCCTGCTGTAGGTTGGCGGCAAATGTATCCAGCGACTCTGCGAAAGAGATGGTGCTGCCGGAAGCAAGCGCCGACATCTCAAGCAAACCCCGTTCGGCAATATGACTAAGGGGTAAATACGAAAAGTAACGCTGGTGTGCGTCCATCTTCAGATACTTCCACACGCGCTCTCCTACAAAGCCGAATGCGCCGTGCGTGAGCATGACACCTTTCGGGAAGCCGGTAGTGCCAGACGAATACATGATGGTGGCCAGCGAATCCGGCGCCGGGCGCGCCTCTCCTGGCGTTGCTTCAGACTGTTTTAGAATCTCGCTCCACGGATTCTCAACGGGCACGCCATAGTGCGGGAAGCTTGCCTGGATCAAGCCTTCGGGTATGCCGGGTTTTTGTTGCTCGTATTGATCTAGTTTGCCGACGAAGATCACTTTGCTCTCGCTATGTTCCAGCAGGTGCCGAATGGCCGGCGCCGTGAGTATCGGGTAGATGGGCACCGAAACATGACCAGCCATCATGATGGCCAGGTCGGTCATGAGCCAGTGCGCACAGTTCTTGGAAAGTATAGCCACATTACTCTGAGGAGGCATCGCCAACGAAGTCAGCCATGTCGCCACCTTTCGTATCTCGGTTCCAGCTTCCTTATATGTGTAAGTGATCCACGTGCCGTCTATCGGTTGACGCAGAAAGGGATGATTGGGTACCCGTTTTTCCCATTGATAGAAAAAGTCAAGCGGAGTTTTTTGATCGGACATAATAGGGTCCATCAAAATACACTATTTGAGGGTGAGAAAAAAAGAGAAAAGCCTTCAGAAGCCGAATGTGTGGGAAAAACAAACAGAAGGAATCTGTGCTACCATGTCTGCAATCAGTTCATACCGGTCGTCTATCAGCGTGTATCCAATGCATCGTTTCGTTTCCGGATTGATAATCCAGTATTCCTGCACGCCTGCCAGCGCATAGAGCAGTTTTTTCCGGCCCGTGTCGTGTTTGGCGTTGGGCGACGAAAGCACTTCGAATATCACGTCGGGTGAGCCGTGAATACCGTCTTTTCTTATGATGTTCGCCCTTCGGGTAGAAATGAACATCACATCAGGCTGAACCACTGTCAACTCGCCATCAAGATACACGTCAAGCGGTGCGACAAACAACCGCCCGGACCCGTTCCGGCGGACGTGACTGAAGAGCATAAAGAAGAGCTCACCGACAATTGCCTGGTGATTGGAAGTAGGTGACGGAGACATATACAAAGTGTTGTCGATAACCTCGGCCCGTGTCCCCTCGGGCAACATCCTGAAAACTTCCATAGCCGTTTTTGGCGGATGTGTTATCGTGTTGTTCATATCTCAAAATTACTCAAATTTGACCGAGTTTTATTTCGGAATTTTTATTGAATTCTTGACCGTCTACTCGCTACTTTGCATTCCTTATGTCGAAACCTGATAAGAAACTCTTCCTGCTCGATGCGTATGCGCTCATTTACCGTGCGCACTTTGCATTCACAAAAACACCGCGCATCAATTCGCGTGGCATCAATACTTCCGTGCCGTTCGGGTTCACCAATACGTTACTCGAAGTAATTCAAAAACAAAAGCCCACGCACATCGGTGTAGCTTTCGATACGGCAGCAAAAACTTTTCGCGACGAAATTTTTTCCGAGTACAAAGCCACCCGGCAAGAGACTCCGGAAGATATCCGGTACGGAATTCCGAAGGTGAAAGAGATTATACGGGGCTACAATGTTCCGATAATTGAAATGGATGGCTACGAAGCCGACGATATCATCGGCACGCTTTCGAAGCAGGCTGCCCAGGCGGGGTTCGAAGTTTACATGATGACACCCGACAAAGACTTCGGCCAACTGGTAGGCGAGCACGTGTGGCTTTATAAGCCCGCGTACATGGGCAATGCCGTCGACATTATGGGCGTGCAGGAAGTGTGTGAAAATGGGATATCGAAAACGTGTCGCAAGTGACGGACATACTTGGCCTGCAGGGCGACTCGTCGGATAACATACCCGGCATACCTGGCGTAGGGCCCAAGACTGCCGCCACACTCTTGAAAAAATATGGCAGCGTGGAAAACATTGTGACGCACGCCCAAGAGTTGAAAGGCAAGCAAAAGGAATTGGTGGAGACGTATGGCGAACAGGCGATCCTGTCAAAAAAACTAGCCACCATTATTTCCGACATGCCCATCTTGTTTGATGAAGAGGCCCTGAAGTACAAGGGTCCGGATGCCGAGATCCTCAAACCTATTTTCGCTGAACTGGAATTCAAGGGAATCGCGAGCCGCACTTTTGCTGAAACCAGTGGAGGCGCTACAGTTGCCACAGCTCCTAGAAGCGCGCAACTTTCCATGTTTGGATCGGGCCCGTCGCTGCCCGTCGCGAAGGTCTCGGAGCAGGCGTCATTCACAGGGGGTGCATACACGCTTGTGCGAGAGGGGGACTCGAAACGAAAGCTGCTCGACGAACTTAAAAAAAGCAAACACTGTGCCCTGGACTCGGCGCTGGAAGGGCTTGGTTTCGAAGCGACACTCCGCGCACTGGCCTTTTCTTTCACCAAGGGTCACGCGTATGTGGCGGTGTTTGAAGATGAAACCGACGCTGGAAATCAGTTAACCGACTTCAAGACCTACCTCGAAAGCGAGCAGATCGGCAAGACCGGTCATAACCTCAAGGCCACCATACTGGCGCTTAAGCGCGTGGGCATACAACTGGGCGGCGCACACTTCGACACGATGCTTGCCCACTACCTCATCGAACCTGAAGCAGCACACGACTTTGTCATTCTCTGCAAACAGTATCTCAACTATCAACCTGTACCGGAAGGTGAAAAGTCGGTGGTGGATTTGCTCGGAGAGAAGGCGGACCTCTCGCTGCAGATGCAGCCGGCCATCGAAGCCGAAATTAAAGAGAGAGGACACACCAACCTCATGAACGATGTGGAGATGCCTTTGGTGAGCATACTGGCCGGTATGGAATACGAGGGCGTGATGATAGACGTGGAGGCGCTCGCCGTGATGTCGGACGAACTCCGGAACGAAAGTGAAAAAGTTCAAACGGAAATTTTCAACCTCGCCGGCGCGCAGTTCAACATTGCGTCGCCGAAACAACTTGGCGAAGTTTTATTTGAGCGACTGAAACTCATCGATAAGCCGAAGAAAACCAAGTCCGGCCAATATGCCACCGGCGAAGACGTGCTACAGGGCCTGGCGTCGGAGCACGAGATCGCCAAGAAAATTCTTGACTTTCGCGAGTATGAAAAGCTGCGCAGCACGTACGTGGATGCGCTGCCCAAGATGATTAGTGCGCGCGATGGTCGCGTACATACCGATTACCGCCAGGCGTGGGCCGTGACAGGCCGCCTGAGCTCCAACAATCCCAACTTGCAAAACATCCCGATTCGAACAGAGAAGGGCAGGCAAATCAGAAAAGCGTTTATCCCGCGCAGCGACGACTACCTATTTATGTCCGCCGACTACTCGCAGATCGAACTCCGCATTGCAGCCTCGTTCGCGAAAGATGAAACCATGATCGAAGCATTTCGCACCGGCCGCGACATTCACACAGCCACGGCCGCCAAGGTTTTCAAAGTACCGATCGACCAGGTAGACCCGAACATGCGTCGCAAGGCAAAAGAGGTAAACTTCGGCATCCTGTATGGCAGCACGGCCTTCGGCCTTGCACAAAACCTGGGCATTCCGCGAAGCGAAGCGTCGGAGATCATCAAGGCATACTTTGAGGAGTTCCCCGCCATCAAGCGCTACATGGACAACTCCATCCTGGAGGCGCGCGAAACCGAGTATGTGCAGACGATACTTGGCCGACGTCGGTACCTGCGCGACATCAATTCGCGCAACATGGCCACCCGCGGCTTTGCCGAGCGCAACGCAATCAATGCACCGATCCAGGGTAGTGCCGCCGATATTATCAAGATAGCCATGGTGGATATTGACCGCTGGCTGAAGAAAGAAAAACTCAAGACCAGGATGATCATGCAGGTACATGATGAACTCATCTTCGATCTTCACAAAGATGAAGTTGACACGGTAAAGGAAAATATTCGCAACCTAATGAAGCACGCCGTGAACCTGGAAGTACCCATGGAGGTGGAGGAGGGTGTTGGTAAAAACTGGCTGGAGGCCCATTGAAAATGATGATCACAAAAGCGTCTATCGAAGCCGCGCACGTGCGCATCAAGCCCTACGTTCAT
>JAAURZ010000064.1 GCA_012031955.1 Bacteroidia bacterium | reverse complement strand
GAGCACGTTTTTCGGGTTTGCAGGTACTTTTCAGGAGCACGACGCCCACGATGAAAGCGTGAATGAGGAGCTTGCTGAAGAGGAGGGAAAAATCAGCGATCTCATCATCGAGCACGTACTCGACGACCACCAGTGGCACATCTCCGACGGCCTGGTAATTCCATTGCCGGTCATCGCCTACTCGGAAAAGGGCCTCGACGTATTTTCATCGTCACACTTCTACCACCATCACAAAACAGTGCCCTACAAGGGCTATGAACTTAAAGAAGGGCACATTTACCTGGAAGGCACCGAAACGCAAGTCCTGGACCTCTCGATCACTAAAAACGTGTTGATGCTGTTTATCAACACCGCTATCATCCTTTTGCTCTTCCTGAGCGCCGCGAAAGCCTACAAGAAGAACCAGGGCAAGGCGCCGAAAGGGGTACAGTCGTTTCTGGAACCCGTCATCGTTTCGTTCGCGACGAAATCGTGAAGCCGAACATCGGCCCGCGCTACGAGAAGTTTCTTCCCTACCTGCTAACACTGTTCTTCTTCATACTCTTTGGAAACATACTCGGCCTGTTACCAGGTGCCGGCAACCTTACTGGCAACATCGCTGTAACGGCCACGCTCGCGATACTTACTTTTCTGATCACCAACTTCAGCGGCAACAAAGCTTACTGGGGTCACATTTTCTGGACACCCGGCGTACCGTTGCCGTTGCGTCCGATCATTTTGCTGGTCGAGATAGTGAGCATTTTCACGAAGCCATTTTCGCTCATGATACGTTTGTTCGTGGCCATTACCGCGGGACACATCGTATTGCTGAGCTGATATGTTTGACCTTTATCTTCGGCAGCATCTGGGTGGGCTTCGGCTCCACAGTGATCGTGTTGTTCATCAACCTGATCGAAATACTGGTGGCGGGGATACAGGCGTACGTGTTCACATTGTTCTCATCGCTGTACATCGGTATGGCCATTGCTGAACACGAACATCATTAATTGAACCTTGTTTAACTTAAATTTATAAAACTATGTTGTTAGCTCTTTTATTGGACATCAGCTACGCAATCATGGGCGCGGGCATTGGTGCCGGTCTTGCTGCAATTGGCGCAGGAATCGGTATCGGCCGCATTGGAGGTTCTGCTATGGAAGGCATGGCTCGTCAGCCTGAAGCTTCCGGAAAGATTCAGGGCGCGATGCTTATCATCGCCGCGCTGATCGAAGTGGCAGCCCTCTTCGCGCTGGTTATTTGCTTGTTGATCTCCTTCCTGGAAGGTTAAGAAAAACCAATTGAAACTTGCTGCGACGATGGGTCAAGGCAAGTTTCTCTTTTTACCAGTTCAAACAAGTTACAGGTTCAAACAAGGACTGAATTTTAAAAACTGATTTATGCAACTTCTTACCCCCGGCGTGGGCCTTATTCTCTGGCAGTTAATCATCTTCGTACTGCTGTTCATCCTGTTAGCCAAATTTGCATGGAAGCCTATTCTCAGCTCGTTGAAAGACAGAGAAAAGTCTATTCAGGACGCGCTGGATACCGCCGACAGGGCGCGCCAGGAGATGGCGCAGCTTAAGTCCGACAACGAAAAGTTGCTGAAAGAAGCGCGCGAAGAGCGCGACAAGATTCTGCGCGAAGCCCGCGAAACCGCCAACCACCTGCGCGACGAAGCACATGCCGAGGCTAAAAAATCTGCCGACAAAATCATCGAAGATGCGCGCGCAGCCATCAATATCGAAAAGCAGGCAGCCATGAAGGAAGTAAAAATTCAGGTGGCCATGTTCGCCCTCGAAATCTCCGGAAAACTGCTGAAGAAAAACCTCGCCGATGACAAAGCGCAACGCGCGCTGGTTGAAGATTACATTAAAGACTTGAAGCTTAACTGATCATGGCGCACGCCCGGGTAGCATCGCGATATATTAAATCCTTGCTCGGCCTCGCCGTTGAGCAGGGTGCACTCGACCAGGTACATGAAGACCTGCAGATGTTCGACAAGGTATGCGACGAGAACAGGGCTTTCCGCCTGATGTTGCGCAACCCTATTATCAAACACGACAAGAAGCGCGACGTGCTGGAGAAGCTGTTCAAAGGGAGGGTGCATCCGCTTACGATGGCCATCTTCGACATCATCACCAAGAAGAACCGCGAACCGCTGTTGCCTGAGATCGCGTCCGGCTTTCACCTGGCGTACAATCTATACAAGGGAATAGGCCGCGCCACCATCACCACCGCCGTGCCAATCGACGACGCTATCCGCGGAGAATTCGAATCGATCGTGAAATTGCTCACGGCCACCAACCAGGTGGAGGTAAAAGAGCGTGTCGATGCAGACATGATCGGAGGTTTTGTGTTGAACGTTGGAGACAAACAAATCGACGCGTCCATCAAGAACAAGCTGAAAGCACTGAAAGTGAAGTTCAGCACCAATCCTTACATCAAAGAGTTTTAACGAATCAGAATATTAACCATTTAAGGAACAATGGCAGAAATAAGACCGGAAGAAGTATCAGCGATATTACGCGAACAGCTTTCTCAAGCGCGCACCGACGCAGAATTGGAAGAAGTAGGCACCGTGCTCACGGTGGGCGACGGCGTGGCCCGCATCTATGGACTCACAAGAGCGCAAGCCGGTGAGCTGCTCGAATTCGAAAATGGACTGCGTGCGCTCGTACTCAACCTCGAAGAAGACAATGTAGGCGCTGTGTTGCTCGGCGAATCGAAAGATATTCGCGAAGGCGATACCGTGAAACGTACGCGTCGCATTGCCTCCGTACAGGTGGGTGACGGTATGCTGGGACGTGTGGTGGATACCCTTGGCCAGCCGGTAGATGGTAAGGGCCCCATCGCGGGCAGCCTTTACGAAATGCCACTCGAAAGGAAAGCACCCGGTGTAATCTATCGCCAGCCGGTAAACGAACCGCTGCAAACCGGTATCAAAGCGATCGACTCCATGATTCCGATCGGCCGCGGTCAGCGTGAGCTTATCATCGGCGACCGCCAGACAGGAAAAACTGCTGTGGCGATCGATACAATCATCAATCAGAAGGAATTTTTCGAGAGCGGTACCCCCGTGTTTTGTATTTACGTGGCCGTAGGACAGAAAGCTTCTACAGTGGCCAGCGTGGCGGCTGCCCTTGAAAAAGCAGGTGCCATGCAGTACACAGTGATTGTTTCGGCTCCTGCGTCAGATCCGGCGCCGATGCAGTTCTTTGCGCCATTTACCGGTGCCGCCATCGGCGAATTCTTCCGCGACACAGGCCGTCCCGCGCTTGTGGTGTACGACGATCTGTCCAAGCAGGCCGTGGCTTATCGCGAAGTGTCATTGCTGCTTCGCCGTCCTCCCGGACGCGAGGCTATCCCCGGCGACGTATTCTATCTGCACTCACGCCTTTTGGAACGCGCCGCGAAATCATCAACAACGACGCCATCGCCCAGCAGATGAACGACCTGCCGCCCTCCATCAAAGGGCTGGTAAAAGGCGGCGGCTCACTTACCGCGCTTCCCATTATTGAAACACAAGCCGGCGACGTGTCGGCCTATATCCCAACCAACGTGATCTCGATTACCGACGGTCAGATATTCCTCGAAACAAACCTTTTCAACTCGGGTATCCGTCCCGCCATCAACGTAGGTATCTCGGTATCGCGCGTGGGTGGTGCCGCGCAGATCAAGTCGATGAAAAAGGTGGCTGGTACGCTCAAGCTCGACCAGGCGCAGTTCCGCGAGTTGGAGGCCTTCGCCAAATTTGGGTCAGACCTCGATGCTGCCACCAAGCTTACCATCGAACGCGGCCGCCGCAACCAGGAAATCCTTAAACAGGATCAGTTTGCACCCGTACCGGTGGAAGAGCAGGTGGCCATCATCACGGCCTCTACCAGAGGTTTTATGGACAAGGTGCCCGTAAACAAGGTAAAGCAGTTCGACAAAGACTTCGTGGAAGTGCTGCGCGCCAACTATGCCGACGTGCTCAAGAATCTTCGCGCCGGCAAGTTTGAAGATGCCGACGTGGAAACCATGAAAAGAGTAGCTCAGGATTTATCAGCTAAATACACCGCATAGGCGGTCGAGAGATAAGCCAACATGCCGAGTTTAAAAGAAGTAAAGAACAGGATCAGTTCGGTGATGTCCACCCAGCAGATCACCAAAGCCATGAAGATGGTGGCGGCGGCCAAGCTGCGCAGATCACAGGAAAGAATTGTACAGATGCGCCCCTTCGCGCAGAAGTTGACGGCCATCCTCCAAAACTTGTCTGGTGCCCAGGGAGGCGACGACGGAGAGAACTGGTATAGCCGCTCGCGCGAGGCGAAGAACGTGCTCATCATCGCCGTGAGCTCCGATCGCGGCCTTTGCGGATCTTTTAACAGCAACGTTTTTAAAGGCGTGCTGAAACGCATTGCCGACAAATACAACGATCAGTTTCAAAAAGGTGGCGTAACAATATTGCCGATTGGCAAGAAGGCAGCCGACTACTTCGTGAAACGCAAATTTAACGTGATAGGCACCTTTAGCGGACTTTTCCAATCCTTGACATTTGAGGAAACATCGGCCGTGATGGAGTTTGTGATGACCGAATTTCGCGCAGGTCGGTTCGACCGCGTGGATGTGGTATATAACGAATTCAAGAACGTGGCCACGCAAATACTGCGCACCGAACAATTGCTTCCGGTAGTGCCTCCGGTTGCCGACAATACCGCAACATCACAGGTAGACTATATCTACCAGCCGAGCCAGGAAGAGATACTCACCGGCCTTATTCCCAAATCGCTCAAAGTGCAGTTGTTCAAGGCACTGCTCGATTCCAACGCCGCCGAAAATGGTGCGAGAATGACGGCCATGGACAAGGCTACCGAAAACGCTGGCGAGTTGCTGAAGGAACTCCGTCTTTCATACAACCGTACGCGCCAGGCAGCCATCACCAAGGAAATCCTCGAAATAGTAGGGGGAGCCGAGGCGCTAAAGTCTGCGTAAGCGTTACTGCAATTCTCATCGCTTTTTAACCATGCCGTGGGCCACCGGGCAGAGGTCGTCCATTATTTTGAGCCTTCGAAGGTGGAGTTAGCTCCATATATTTGAGTTACCTGTTCACGGGCGACAATCAGGCTGCTTTTTTTCGTTCCTGCACCCTCCGCTGCAAATAGCCAAACGCACCAGCACTATCCGAAAAAGACAATGAGATACCTTGGGTCCAACGCCAAAATTGATAGTCGGTAAAAAAAATCTTAAATTTCGTGACACTACGGAATGATTGAAGATATGAGAACCAAGGAAGCCTTTCACGAGTTGATCGACAAAATTGATAACGAGAAAGTATTGAAGAGTTATTTTGAGTTGGTTAAACGGTTGAACAATAATCAAACCGGGAAACTTTGGGATTCACTGAATTCCGAGGAAAAGGACGAACTTCTTGTCTCATATGAAGAGAGTTTTGATCAGAAGAATTTGCTGAGCCATGAGGATGTTAAAGGACAGCATGATAAATGGCTAAGAAAATAGTCTGGACTAAACGGGCTAGCCATAAGTTCAATAATGTCATTGACTATTTGGAACTGGAATGGGGCCCCAAGGTTACCCGTAATTTTGCCAGGAAGACATTTGACATTATTGACTTGATTTCACATCAACCAGAGTTGGGTACAGTTGAGAATCAAGAAAAAATGATCAGAGGCTTTTTGTTGACGAAACACCACAGACTTTTCTATCGAGTAACAAGCGGGGAAATTATTTTGTTGAATTTTTTTGACACGAGATCGGGTCGCAAACGGAAACGACTTTGAAACCGGGTCATGCCAAACATGCATAAAGAATTGTCTCGTGCAGTTTTAAGTGTATTTTTCGGAAAGGATGCGGAGATTACCTGCAGGTCGTGCAAGTCACGGCTCGGTTAACTTCCGTTCTATGCGGACAACTTGAAATGCAACATGACGCCTTTCGACGCAATTTCGCAGAGATTTGCCAGAGGGACTTTATGATACGCTCTCTTTACCATTGGATCAATACAGTGAGCCTCGACGTGGCGACGGGTGCCATGATTTGTGCCGCTTTCATTGCGCAAACGCTCCAGGTGCAGGTGCGATATAACGCGCTCGCATGCCTTGGCCTTACCGTCTGGATCATATACACGGCCGATCCGCCTCCTCGACGTGCGCCGACGGTCTGCCGCCGTTGCGGACACGATCAGGCACAGCTTTCACGGCGACCATTTCAGCGTGCTGGCAGCGCTGGTGGTAGCGGCCGCACTTGTTGTTGTGGTGCTCGTATTCAGCCTGCCCAACACGTTGATCAGGGCGGGACTGGCGCTGGCCATTGCAGTGGGCGCCTATCTCCTGTTGCAACGATACCTGAAGGCTGCCAAGGAATTTTTGCGGAGCCGTTTTGTACATGATCGGCATATCGTTGCCAAGTTGGATACAAGACCACGGCGACCTCGCGCTTGATCAATGGGCCGTTGTAGCCCTGCTGTTCCTGGTTGTGTATTGCAACTTGCTAGCGTTTTCCATTTTCGATCACGAAGTCGACAAGGCAACAAAGCGCAATTCCCTGGTAACAGTAATTGGCGTGCCGCAGTCGAAGACGGTGGTGATGCTCATCATCTATGCAACCATCTTTCTTACGGTGTTTGCCGTCGTGCTGCTGGCGTCGACGCTTGCCTTCCTGGTCTTGTTTTTCATGTGCGCCGTGCTGCTGTGGATCATAAAAAGCGATACTTATTTTTCTGCCAACGACAACTACCGGCTGCTTGGCGACGCTATTTTTTTTTATGCCGCTGGTATCAATCCTATTTGGCGTATGAGACGAAACGGATTTGACATACTCGCGCCACACTATGACTGGATGGCAGCGCTGGTATACGGCAGTAGCATAAGGAAAGCGCAACTTTGCTTTGCGGGGCATATTCCCGACGGCGCTTCTGTGCTGATACTCGGTGGCGGCACGGGTTGGTATTTGCGTGCGCTCATGAAGCGCAGACCCACTTGCAAGGTGCACTATGTGGAGGCCTCGAAAAAAATGATCGACTGGCCAGGAAAAATTCAGGCGTTGGCGTGGCCTTCGTGCATGGCACCGAAAGAGCAATTCCGAGCGGGGCAAAATTTGATGTGGTGGTCACACACTTTTTTCTCGACATGTTTCCCAATGAAGGCTGCCGGGATTTGGTCGCCCATGTAAGGCGTCACCTGGCGCCCGGGGGACTGTGGCTGGCTTCCGATTTTTTCGATGGCGGCAAGTGGTGGCAGCAGACTTTGCTCTGGCTCATGTATGCGTTCTTTCGCGCGGTTTGTGCTATAAAAGCGCGCCAACTTCCCGATTGGCACGGGACGCTGACTGACGGTGGTTTTTGCTGCAGGACGAAAGATTTTTTTATGGAGGGTTTATTCGCTCGTCTGTGTTTTCGGCGCCAACTGGGCCTTAGTGCATCATCAAATGATCCTTGCCGATCTGCTGAACAAGTTCGGCCTTTTCTTCCATCAGAATGATGATCTTTTTCAGGTAGTCCACTTCCTTGCGCGACAGGGCGAGCTGTTGTTCGTTCTCCGTAACCCTTCCCTGCAGCGCGACGAGCTGCGATGCCTCTACCCGCTGCGGGCCGTCGGACTCCACGTAGTATTGAAAAAAATTATGATTGAGCACCATCGATATCTTGGTGAGAAGACCCGTATCTAGATGTCTCTTCTTGAAAATTCTGTACACATTTTGGCGCACTGTGCCTAATTCGTCGGCAAAGTCCGTCAGCTTCATATTCCGGCTCTCAAATACCTCCTGGATTTTCGGGCCAATCTCTATGTCTGCCATAGTTCTACACGTTAGTCAACCAGCCCCAATTTATGTAAAAAATAAGTTTACAGTATAGGCAATGTTTATTTCATATGTAACCAATACATTTACAGTTGTTCTTATTACTATTTACGTATATATGCAATTATGAGCTTTGTAGTACAAGATATGACCCTCACTCGCTTTCAGACCATGCCCGCTGTTTTTTACAAGGACGACTACGCTACGATAGAATTTGACGATTCGGTGCCCTGCGTTTGCCTCACCTTGGTTGGGCTGCCCCATTACAGTGAACACTACCAGTTTGTACAAAAGAAAAGGCTGGAGCTGATCCGCCGCGAAGCCCCCAACTACCACCGGCTACACATGCTTACCGACAGCCGCCTTGCCGGACCGGTGCTGGACGAGGATGTTGAGCATTTTAAATCGCACGTACTGCCTTCGATGGCCGATGCGGGCATCCGGTACCTGGCGATCGTAATGCCTTCCAATAAATTTACGCAACTAACAATCCGCGAGATGACAATGGGCTCACGGGCAATCAAGATCCAGTACTTCGAGTCGCTGCGCGAGGCGAAGAAGTGGCTCAAAAGCGCATAGTTGTTTCTATTTTTGACCGGGATTCTTTAGTCCCTTCAGCAGTTTTTGGGCCGTCTGTTCCAACCGTGATTGTCGGGTCTCTTCCTTCTTGGCCGACGTGATCCACGTGATATACTCCTTCCGGTTGGTGTAAGAAAGACTTTCGAAGAATTCCACGGCAAGCGGTTGTTTCTTCAGTACCCTGGCCAGGTCTGCCGGAATTTCAAGTGTTCTGGGTTCAGTGTCAGCCTCTATAACCACGTTAACCATGTCGCCGACTTTTTTGCCGATCGTTTCGCGAATGTCTTTCCGAACAATAATAATGTGACAGCCCATCCCCATATTGGCGAGCACACCACGGTAGGCAGCCCCTTCAAATGTTGCCTTTACTTTTACCTGGCCTTTCGTGCCAAACACGTCCTGCGCATCGTAGGGAAATCTCACGAAGGCCGTGTCCATGCCATCGTCGGGTTTTCTATGCGCGCTTTAAAATTATATCTTGCTGCCTTGGGCCGTGGCATCGCTTTGGTCTTTACGGAGGCTTGCCGGCGCAGCCGAAACGCCGACCATTGGCTATCCATTGCAACGAGTGCGACGCCGCGCATGCCAGCCCGATGGGCTACCTC
>JAAURZ010000063.1 GCA_012031955.1 Bacteroidia bacterium | reverse complement strand
TGCGCGGCCTGCGCACTGTAAAAGAGACGATCGATGACAACCACATGAACACCTTTGTGAAGGCCGTCATTTTCAACGAGATCATTCCAACACTCGAGTTACCCAAAGCCGAGCTCACACAATTTGCCGAAGACGTTATCGAGCGTTTCCAAAATCCTTTTATTCGACACGACCTCCTGTCGATTGCGTTGAATTCTGTTTCCAAATTCAAAGTGCGTGTTCTCCCTTCCATACTGGAGTATCACCATCGCTTTGGACAATGGCCGGCACACCTCGCCCACGCGATGGCGGCGCTCATCGTATTTTACCGCGGCGAATACAACGGGGCACCTATCCCCTGAACGACACACCTGAGGTACTTGCGTTCATGAAAGAAGCGTGGGAACATTCCACCGAGATCGCCGTAAACCGTGTGCTTCGAACACATCCTTCTGGGACGTCGATCTCAGCGCATTGGCCGGCCTCGAAATGTTGGTTACGCAATTCGCAAAGCAACTGCTGGCAGTCGACGTACGCAGGCTTAACCAAACGATCACTTTTTTTGTAACTTGGGTATCAAATAACCTGATGCCTATGTCTTGCCGGTCCTTTCGTTTTGTCGGTGCGTTACTGTTTATGACCACCTCCCTTACTTTCGTCAATTGCGGAAGCGACGATCCTGGTGAGGTGACACTTCCCAAGATTACTGTAGACGACGTCAGCGTCAATGAAAACACCGACGCTATGGCAACATTTGTGGTGGAACTCAGTGAAGCATCAGACAAGCCTGTTACAGTCGAATACTACACGCAAAACTTCAGCGCGCAAGCGGGACGCGACTTTGTACATACCACAGGCACGCTCACATTTGCCGCCGGCGAACTCAGCAAGCAAGTGACTGTGACGCTCGCCAACGATTCGTACAAGGAAGGCGCCGAAAGTTTTGACCTCTTCCTTCAAAATGCCACTGAAGCCGACCTGACCGACATTAAAGCCACGGCCTTTATTGCCGACAATGATACCGACGTGCGAAAGGACGATGCGGGTTTCATAAGTCCTGAGACCTACGAAGGATTTGGCCTTGCGTGGTCCGATGAATTTGACGGTCCGGAGATGAGTGCGGCGATTTATAATTTTGAACTTGGCAACAACAACGGATGGGGCAACCAGGAGCTTGAAGTGTACACAGCCGACAATGAGTCGTTTGAAGACGGTAAGCTTGTAATTGAGGCCCGGCTGGAAGGCTCGACTTACACGTCGGCGCGCATTACCACAAAAGGCAAGAAGGAATTCAAGTATGGCCGGATCGACATTCGCGCGAAGCTGCCAAACACCAAAGGCATCTGGCCCGCGCTGTGGATGCTGGGTGAAGACATTGACGCGGTAAGCTGGCCTGCCTGCGGCGAGATCGACATTATGGAAATGATCGGCACCGCGCCCTCCACCACGCATGGCACCGGTCATTGGGGCAGCGATTTCAATAACCATAAGAGCGGCGGGTCATCCGTCAACATCAGCCCTGAGAAATTTGCCGACCAATACCACGTCTTCAGTGTCTACTGGCAACAGAACTCAATACACTGGTACCTCGACGATCAACTATTTTCACACTCACATCGTCGCAGACGCAGGGGCAGCCCTGGCCGTTCAACAAAGAGCACTTCTTCATCTTCAACGTCGCGGTCGGCGGCCTCTGGCCCGGAAATCCTGACGGCACTTCGGTTTTCCCGCAGCGAATGTATGTGGACTACGTGCGTGTGTTTCAACCAAACTAGTCATTTCTTCTTGAGCACATCGCCCGCAAGGTCTTCCCAGCGATACAGTTGAAAGGTACCGTTGGTGCTCATGGCAACGAACAGTCCGTGTTGAAAGCCCGGAAGCGCTACGCTTGTTACGTCGCTGCCGTCGCTTTCCAATGTGGACAGCGGCAATGCGACGATCTCCTCTTGAAGGTGCGGGTTGCCTTTTGTCCCTTCGCGGGGAAAAACACGAAACAAGTTAGCCTGCTGGTCGGATACGAGAATGTATCCGGTGGTGTCCGTTAGTTTATAGATTGAAATACCTTCTACGTCTTCGGTAAACCCGGTGCTGCCAAACAAAGCAAGCTCCACGTTGCTGCTATCCGGATGGGCGTACGATTTATGGATGCCATGCATTTCATCGGAGTGATACACGTAGCCGAGCTCGTTGTCCACGGCGATTGATTCTATTTCCTTCTTGCCGCTGTAATAGCCGAACTTGCGCACCACGGTACCTCTCACGACACCCAGTGAATCCGCCTGAAGTTTGTACTGCCATAAATAGGTACCATCTGTCGGCCCATTTTTTCTGCCTACAATTGCATAGAGCTGATTCGTGGCCGCATCCGTGTACAAGGCAATTCCCATGGGATCTCTGAAACCATCGGGCTCTCCTTCAAATACATCTATACCAGCTGAATCAACAGGTGTGAGGTCGGGCAGACTGAACACGCGTATTCGGTTTGTCAGTCTCTCGGTGCAAACCGCCACGTCGATCTTCTTATCATCAACGGGCAGGCTATAGGCAATGTCGACATTGTTGGGCCGCTTTAGCGTGACCGATTTGCTCACGATCTTGCCGTTCAAGCCAAAGGTATACAGTGCTCCTTCGCCAAGGTCGCCTCCTTTGTCGGTGCCTACAACGAGTGAGGTTGCCGGGTTGGCGCTGTTGTACCAGATGGCGGGATCGTCGCTGTCGACTGCTACACGGTCGGTCACTAACGCGGGTTTGATAACGGTGCCGCTATTCCGCTGGCAACCCGCCCACAGGGCGGCCAGCGGAATTATCAAAAATATTTTCGCATTGGTGTAAATACAAAATTGTCCGGTGTTTTAATCGCGTTCAAATACAAAGTCCTCCTCACCGGCAAATAGTTCATCGCCTTCTTCAAAATGGTCCTCGTCTACGATGTTTAATGTTTTTATCAGGATGGTCCCACTCAATTCGTCCAGCGAATACTCCGCGCTCAAGACAAAATCCAATTCATCCTCTGGCTCGCCGTCGTCACCCAAAATCAAGTAGCTGCCCTCCAGCACCAGTTCTCCGTCTTCCGCATCGTATTCGGCTTCAATCTCAATGGTCTTGTTGCCGGTTTCAAGTTCGCCATCTTCACAGGATTCCTCTTCTTCCTTCAACTCTACCTCTATCTTCATTTCCTTGTACTCGAATTCTATGGTCACTTTTCCGGTTATGTCGTCAAAGGCTGTATTCGAAAGTTCGGAGCTCACTACGCTAAACACCGATTTGAAACGCTCGAAGTCTTCTTCATTGGTCAACTCCAGCACCCATTCGCCGGCTACCTCGTTGTCGAGTACTTCATACTCAAACGTACTTATGCCGCCAATCGCCACGTTGGCATCAGATTGCACGCCTGTCAACTCGAAAGTGAATGTGCCTTCCGTATCATCTTCTCCGGGAAGGGCAAACACGACTTCAAATTCCGTCGGAAGCTCGCCAGTATCTGCGTCTTTGGTGAGCGTGATCGTGCCGTCGACGGCATTGAAGGCAAGCGAGCGTTCCCATTCGCAGCCACCTTCGTCTTCATAGACGTAAACGACTTTGTCGATGGCCACGACTCCCTCAAATGCATCTTCACCCTCAAGCGCGTAACTGATAATGATGTCGTCTTGAGGAAGATCGCCCAGGTAGTCGGCAAACTTTACCTCGAGGCCGAAGTCTTCCGCATCAGCAAGGTCGCCGCCTTCATCAGTGTCGAGCACGAGTTGAAAGGGAAATGCACCCTCATCCGGAAGCACATCGAGGTTGTTGTCGGCGCAACTCATCGCGCCTGTTAGTATCAGCAAGAAAATATATCGTTTGGTTTTCATAGTCTTCAAATATTTTAAAAGTCAATTTTGAGGCCGACACGTGTCCACCATGAGTAGAACTCCCGCTGGATATAACGTGTTGATTCACCGCGGTACACTTCAAAAGGCTGATTGGTGATGTTGAGGAATTCGGCGAAGAACCTGATCTTGCTGTTGATGGCTACCGCCGCTGTGGCGTCGAGTTGCATGCGATCCTTTACGTAGAGGTCTTCTGCGGCGTCGCCACCAAGTTCTGACAGATATTCGCCATTGAAATTGGAGGAGATGCGGAAATTGACGCGTCCAATTTCGTAACCCAATGACAAGTTGCCCACATGCCTGGCCTGACCGGGCAGGCGAATCGATTCTGTGGCCGTGTTGTCTTCGCGATTCTGTATGCGCGCCTTCGAATGTGTGAACGTATAGTTTGCATAAACGCTTACGCCCTTCAGGAAGCCAGGCAAGAAGCTCAGGTTTTGCTGGTAGGCCAATTCAAAGCCAAACAGGTTGGCCTGGTCGCCGTTTTGAGCCTGAGTCAGTTCCAGTGTAGTGCCATCGGCCGGTGGATACTGATCTGTCTCGAACCGCTGGTTAAAGATAAAGTCTGACAAGCGCTTATAAAATACGCCGCCGGAGAGTATGCCTACGGAACCAAAATATCTTTCACCAAGCAAGTCGACATTCCATGCGCCGACAGGTTTGAGATCGGGATTGCCAATGCTGCCCTCCCGCGCGTTGAGGTCTATCTCCTGCGAAGGAACGATGTCTTGAAAGTTGGGGCGCGCATAGCTGCGTGTAACGGCCACGCGCAAGTTTGCCTGATCGTTTATTTCGTATTTCGCATGCAGTTGCGGTAGCACAAAGGTGTATTGCGTGGATCCTTCTATCGGCCGGATTTCATCGAGGTTGCCTTCGAAGTCGTAGATGACTTCACTTGACTGGTATTTCACGCGGGTGTTCTCCAGGCGAACACCTCCCAGCAACATCAGCCTGGCGAACTGAAGTTTGGTCATCACGTAGCCCGCATACACATCTTCGTTCGCCGTGTAGGACTCGAGGGCTTGCGCGATTTGCTTTCCTTCCACATCCAGCTCATAGCCTGCCTGGTTTTGGTTGAAGTGATTAATTACCTTCTCCACATCTATGTTCGGACTGAGGTGGTATTTCCCGTCAAGAAAGTTATTGTCGGCGCTTCTTTCGGAGAATTTTTCGAGTGTGTAGTCGCCCGCTTCAAAACCGGGAAAGGTCACGTCGCCGCCTTCCCATCCATACACATTTCGGTAATGTCAAAACTCTTTTCCTTCAGCCTCACTTTGCCTCCGAATTTGAACAGCCCTTCCGCGGTGCCTGCGCTGTATGGAACCGCCACGTTGAACTTGGCTGTCTTGTTTACGTCCAGGGCGTAAGTGTTGCCGGAAGTGAATTCGTCAAATTCGTAGTTTGCATTATCGAGATAGTCATTGGTTTTGTCGCGGTGGGATTTTCCGTTCGCTTGAAAAGAAGGGAATTCGGGATCGGTGTCGAAGTCGATAGAGAGGTCGTCAAAAGAACCGACGGTGGCGATCTCAATGTCGAACGGCGTGTCCTGGATTGCCTCCGCATAAGCCACTTCATAGTCAAGCGTCACCTTGTTCAGCGCATGCTTTCCTCCAAAGTTGAAACTGGACACGATTTGCTTTTCAAGCCGGTCCTTCACCAGCCGTTCAATCTCATTGTCTTCAAATGGAGAAGCATCGGCATTGGGTTTGAATACGTAACGGCGACGCAGTTCGCGATCTGTAAAACGGTTGTAAATACCCCTGAAATACAGGTTGCTCTGTTCGCTGAATTTATAGTCGATTGTTCCGCTCGCGCCGAGTCTCGTTCGCACCAGTTCATAGTCCCGCAGTTCCATCTCCGAGTCATCCCTTTCCCAGTTGTCGGAGCCTCTGTTAGTCTCATAGTAGCTGGCGTTAAGCATTATGCCAAGCTTGTCATTCAGGAAGCGCCGGCTAAGTTCAAGCGATCCCTGAAAGTTTGACTTGCCAACAATGCTGTTGTAACCCATAAGGGCCGAACTCCTCACTGACAGGGTACTTGTTTGTGCTTTGCGGGTGATCAGGTTCACGCTGCCGCCGATGGCATCACCATCCATGTCGGGTGTGATCGACTTCGAAACTTCGATGGAAGCCAGTTGGTCGGCGGGGACGGCGTCGAGTGCAACGTAGCGGACGCCGGCTTCGGGGGAAGGTATCTGCTCGCCGTTGATGCTCACGTTTGTAAACTGCGGCGCCAGGCCGCGCACGAGCACGTACCGGCCTTCTCCCTGGTCTCGTTCAATGTTCACGGCTGGCACGCGTTGCAGGGCCTCGGCCACGTTGGGATCAGGAAAGCGTCCGATCTGGTCTGCGCTCACCACATTCTTGATGTTGTCGGCGGACTTCTGTTGATTGAGGGCGCGTTGCTGCCCCTGCAGCAAGCCGATGACGATCACATTTTCCAGTTCAGTCACGTCGCTGTTCATTTTTAAATCCAGATGCACCGTGCCTCCGGCGGGCACCGTAACCTGTTGCGTAAGCGTTGTAAACCCGATGTAGGAAACTTCAATTTCCACATCGCCATCGGCGGTTCGCAATGCGAACTCGCCGTTCAAGTCTGTAACGGCACCGCTCGCGCTGCCTTTTACTCGCACGGTGGCACCCGGCAGGCGTTGCGCTGTTTGCGCATCGGTGACTACGCCCGTGATGGTACCGGATGCCTGGGTTCGATGCGCCGCCGCCCGCTTCATCATGATTACATTTTCGACCTGCCGGAACCGCACGCCTGCCTCCTTCCCGACGATGTCGAGTATTCTTCCAAGATTTGTTTCGGAATCGGCTACCGTGATCCTCGCGCTCAGATCGATTGACGATGCGCTGTAGGTGAAGCGGTATTCAGTCTCGTGTTCGATCAGGTCCAGCACTTCCTTCAGTGTGCGGTCCTGGATTGAAATATGAACGGAAACGCGGTAGATGTCTTGCGCCATGGTTCGCTCTGCCAACAACACGTTTACCAGCAAGCATTGTAGGAGCATACCCATGAGTGCGTATTTCGACGTGCGCATAACGGCTTTGATTAGCAATCGTAATTTTTCATGCATATTTTTGTTCGGTTTAAGTTCGCTTGAATTTAGACTCGGAAGTGCCGGCTACTAAGTTCCCCAACGTCGTGACCGGCTCCTTCCCTTTTTACCAGGGCAACCTGAAGTTGTCCTGGTTTTTTATTGGCATCCTTTTCCAAAAATTATTACCTCCTTTTTTTCGATCGAATAATCGATGCCCGTGGCGAATGCTATCGCCTCCATGACAACTTCGATACGTTCATTTTGAATTTCCCCGTTACCCTGCACGCGGCCACGGCTTTGTCTTTGACGGTGACTGTGACGCCGTACCACCTGGTAAGCTTCGAGGATACTTCTTCTATCGAATTGTTGTCGAGTACAAGCACGTTGTCTTTCCAGGCAATGAGCGAGGCAACATCCACCTTCAACACTTTGATAGCCGTCGGGCCTGCCATGGCCTGCTGACCCGGTTCAACCAGTACCTGGTCGGTTGCATTGGCCACCCTCACTTTGCCAGCGGCGACGGTCACAATAGATTCCGAAGAATCGGCTGCCACGTTGAATGCGGTGCCTACCACTTGTACATCGGCACTTCCGGTATGAATTACGAAAGGATGTTTTTTGTCGTGCGCGACGTCGAAATATGCTTCTCCATTCAGATACACTTCGCGTTGCGTGCCTTCGAATACTTTCGGAAAGCGCAATGAGCCGCCGGCGTTAAGTCGCACGAGTGTGCCATCCGATAGCCTGAGCGTTGTCTTCTGGCCGGCAGGCATGGTACGCTCCACCAGCGCGGGAGCTTGCGTTGCGGACAGCAGGCGAATGAGCAACGGTCCCACTAACGCGGCGCTGGTTACCAGCAGACATGCGGCCACGGCGTATTGTATCCAGAGGCGGCGCGTGGTGACACGTGCGTCGGCATCGATCCGTTTGTTCAAACGGCTGAGCGCCAACTCGATGTTGCCTGCAGGCGATAGGTTACTTTCATGTGCGGCGTTCCAGGCGTCGCACCATTCTTGAAATATTCTTTGGCGGCCGTCATCTTCGGCCAACCACTCGACCAATTCACTGCGTTCTTCGAGGCTTGCTTCATCGGTGAGATAGCGAATGAAAAGGTGCTCTGGTACAGGGGTGTTTGTCATGGCATTCTTGGTACGCTTTGATAGAGGCAAGAAGCAGTACCGATCCCCTAGTGAAAAAGATTAAGGAAATGTGAAGAAATTGTTACACCCTGAATGTGGGCTCCGAGAAATACTTGGCGATAGCGGACCTGATGTCCGCAAGTGCGCGGCTGATATGGCTTTCGATGGTTTTTTCTGACACGTCGCACAGTTTGCTTATGTCCTTGTGTTTCATCTGGTGGAACCTGCTCAATACGAACACTTCGCGGCAACGCACCGGCAGCTTTTCAATTGCACCCGCTATAGTCGCTTCCAGTTCCTTATACTCAAGCCCCAAAGGCTCATCTGCCACCGGCTGGTGGCGAACAGCGTCGAGCGACGCTGCCAACGGGGACCGTAATTGATGCGCGCGCCGCAGTGCTTCGTGGCGTACCGACGCATATAGGTATGCCTTTACATTGAGCGGCACTTCGAGGTGAGGTGCTTTTTGCCACATGTTCAAAAAAACATCGCTGACTGCCTCTTCAATCTCCGGCGTGTCTCTAAGAATAACCGATGCATAGCGCACCAGCACATCATAGTATCGACGAAATAATTGATTAAGGGCCTCACGCTCGCTATTCTGAATAGCCGCCCACAGTTGCTGGTCGGAGGTTGCTTGTTGTGCCATGATCGGGTGTTGTAAAATTTCCCGTTTCGCGCACAACATTCAATGTATGGCTGTTACGAAATAGTTAAGAATTCAAAACCGCGCCCATGGCTTCCTTCGCTTCATGGTGGCCACGTAAACACCGACCCCGATGAGCGGGAACAGTAACAAGAACAGAAACCACGAAAACTTTTGGTTGCGTCTGCTCCTCCTGGTGAGGTCATAAGTGGCTACGCCAACAGCAATACAATGAATAACAATAATAAGGGCTCCCAACTTCACATCCATGCTGCAAATAAACTCATTGTAT
>JAAURZ010000062.1 GCA_012031955.1 Bacteroidia bacterium | reverse complement strand
CTGGGAGGACTAAACTGCGGGACGTATTGCGTGCCGGACCTTGGCGTCATCAATCCGAGATTCCGAAACCACACGTTGATCATGGTTGCTTATCGTAACATCGGGCAATCCCAGGCAGATTCCCGGCTGCAGCCTGATTTTTACAATCCTGGGTTTGCTAATCAGCTCGTCTGGCATGAAATGGGACATGCTTATCTCGACAAATTGTTCGATAGCAAGAAAAAGACCATTGCCGATCTTAAATTCATTTTTGACGGTGACGCGGTGATGCAGAAGATGGGAGGTAAAATGGGATGGAGTATGTATCTGAATGAGAATGTCACGCAGGCGGTGACAAGCTTGCTGCGTATTAAAACAGGTGTAATCACGGAAGAAGATGAAATGAAAGATTACAAGCTGGAGAATTCTACAAACTGTCGCTTGTGATCATGCCCCTGATCGATCAGCAATATTACGGGCGTGATCAGTACGCCAACTTTGCTGATTATTTTCCGGTGTTGCTGCACAGTTTAAAAACTCACTTTGAGAAGGGCTGATCGATAGCAAAATCCGGATTTCTCAGCTATTGCGAAAACTTAGATCAAGCCGAGTGCAAACGAATAAATTTCAACTCGAAAGAATGTACGGATCGATTGAATATATAGATGGAGAGGCAACTATATGATGCTTATCAAAAACAAAAATAGCAGCCACCACTGATCCTGCTGTCGATAATCTCTTTCTCCGCAGATATTTGCGGCGAGTTATGACAGTTTCCGCAGATTGAATTTCAACCCGCTGGCATTTGCACCGTTGCAATACACTATAAGCAAGTCTCACAAGTTGCTGGGCAAGGCGTCGAATTCACTGCGCCTTTCTTCCATCCACTTTTGCATGCCGCCGGGTGCCTGCATCAGCTCGCGCATTTTGTTCATGGCTTCCATGTGCGGCTTGTCGCCTTGCTGCAGCATGGCCGCACCATGCTTGTGACTTAAAGCTGCGATCTCGTCGAAAGTACTGGCTACAAACGGCAGGTCGCAAGCGCCTCCCAGCTGTCTGCATGTCATCGTTTTCATATACTGGGGTTTGAGTTATTGGATTGTGTGTTGTCACCTCTGCAGGATCGGGAGTTTGTCCCGGCTCCAGGCAAATCGTATTTGACATGTGATCGAAGGTACCAATATACGCAACCTCCTTCTGAACCCGGCAAAGTAGAGACAGCAACGACTGATAACTTTCAGCCTTCCCGCTGATGCTTGTCAACCGCGTGCTGTGGCGCTTTCGCTACAATTGACAAGCAGGCGCCGAAAGAGCTGGAAAAAGGATGGATTTTTTCTTTCGAATTGAGTACATTCATTTCCCTTTCCGGTCACGGTCTTCTACGAAATTTGTTCGCCTATGAAATACGTGTCCTCATCACCGTTTCCCTTCTCTGTCGCCATGTGTTCCAGGGCTATGTTCCACATAAAATTCCATCTCTTATGAAAGTCTATGATGAAAAACACCTAAAAAACATTGTACTGCTGGGGGCGCCCAAATCGGGCAAAACACTGCTGGCAGAGGACATGATCTTCGAAGCGGGGATCACCCACCGCCGCGGTACGATTGAAACGAAAAATACTGTAAGCGATTACCACGAAATCGAACAGGAACGAGGCAACTCTGTGTTTGCCACTGCCATGCACACCGAATGGCGCGACTATAAGATCAACATTATCGATACACCGGGCTTCGACGATTTTGTCGGAGAAATGATTTCATCTATTCGCGTGGCCGACACTTGTGTGATGGTCATTAACGCGCAACATGGCGTGGAGGTGAGCACAGAATTGATCTGGAACTATGTGGATGAATTCAACAAGCCGGTGATATTTGCCGTGAACCAGCTCGACCACCCCAAATCGGACTTCGACGACGCGTTGACTTCGCTTAAAAACAGTTTTGGCAGCGCCGTCACGCAAATGCAATATCCGGTAAACGAAGGCGAAGGCTTCGACGGCATCATAGACTTACTGAAGATGGTATACTACAATTTTCCCGCCGAAGGTGGCAAGCCCGAAAAACTGCCGATACCCGACAGCGAAAAAGAGCGAGCCAACCGGTTACACAACGAGCTGGTGGAAAAGGCCGCCGAGAACGACGAAAAGCTGATGGAAAAATATTTTGAGAAGGGAACGCTCAACGAAGATGAAATGCGCGCGGGCCTGAAGCTGGGTATGATACACCACGACGTGTTTCCCGTGTTTTGCATGTCGGCGAAGAAAAACATGGGCAGCGGCCGGATGATGGGATTTATCGACAACGTAGCCCCATCGCCGCGCGAAGCGAAGCCTGAAACTACCACCGACGGAAAAGAAATCGCCTACGATCCTTCCCAACCCGCCGTCGTTTTGTGTTTAAGTCGCACATCGAACCGAACCTGGGCAAGCTGTCTTTCTTTAAAGTTATTTCGGGCGAAGTGACCGGCTCATCAGAATTGATCAACAGCCAGACGGGCGCAACGGAGCGCTTCCACCAACTCTTCATCATGGATGGAAAGACACGCAACGCGGTCGACAAATTGGTAGCCGGCGACATCGGCGCCACGCTTAAACTCAAAGACACTTACACGAACCAGACGCTGCACGCCAAGGGTCATGAGGTAACAATCAAGCCGATCGACTATCCCACACCTCGCATTCGCACAGCCCTCGTCGCACAAACCAAAGGCGACGACGAGAAGATCGGCGAGGTACTCAACAAGATTCACCAGGAAGATCCCACGCTCGAAGTGGGCTACGCTAAAGAGTTGAAGCAACTGATTGTGTCGGGGCAGGGTGAATTGCACCTGGCCGTTTGCAAGTGGTTTCTCGAAAACGCTTATAAACTGCACGTAGACTTTGAAACACCGAGGATCAGCTATCGCGAAACGATACGCAAACCGGCAACGGCAAGCTACCGCCACAAAAAGCAATCGGGCGGCGCCGGGCAATTTGCAGAAGTACATTTGAAAGTGGAACCGTACTTTGAGGGAATGCCCGAACCGACAGACTTCAGTGTACGCGGCAAGGAGGTGATCGACCTCGACTGGGGCGGCAAGCTTGTGTTTTACAACTGCATCGTCGGCGGTGTGATTGACACGCGATTTATTCCTTCGATTCTGAAAGGCATTATGGAGAAAATGGAGGAAGGGCCCATCACGGGTTCTTACGTGCGCGATGTGCGTGTGATGGTGTATGACGGAAAGATGCACCCGGTAGACAGCAACGACATTTCGTTTAAGATCGCCGGCATGCTGGCCTTCAAGGATGCCTTTATGAAAGCGGAACCTCAATTGCTTGAGCCGATCTACGATCTCGAGATCCTTGTGCCCGAGGACATCATGGGCGATGTGATGACCGACTTGCAAACCCGCCGGTCGTTGATAATGGGCATGGACACGAAGGGCAACTACCAGGTAATAAGGGCGCGCACGCCCCTGGCCGAACTCGACCGCTACTCCACGTCGTTGCGATCGCTTTCGCAGGGACGGGCGAGTTTCAACCAGCAGTTTGCCGACTTTGTGGCAGTGCCGGGCGATTTGCAGCAGCGACTCGCCAAGGAACTGCACGTGGCGGAGGTGGTATAGCATCCATTCCACCCGGGCGGGCGCAGCCCACCGTTCGACGATTGCCGGTGAATTTTAGACGGAATGAGGGTTTTTGTCGCAAAACAAGGCCACTAAAACGATTGAAATAAACCCGACTTTCGCTAGATTTGTTATTCACCAAAAGGCTGTGAGCAACGCAATCGTCATTATTCCTACCTATAAGGAAAAGGACAACATACGCGCGATCATCGACGCGGTGTTTGCCTTGCCGAAGGATTTTCATGTGCTCATTGTGGACGACAATTCGCCTGACGGCACCGCCCAAATTGTGGAAACGCTACAGGCCGGCTACAACACCCCCGACGAAACAAAACTGCACCTGATGAAGCGCGCCGGCAAGCAGGGGCTTGGCACCGCTTACATCGCCGGCTTTAAATATGCCCTTGAACAAGGCTACGAATACATTCTGGAAATGGATGCGGACTTCTCGCACAACCCGAAAGATTTATCGGACTTATACCTCACATGTTCGGAGTTTGGCCACGACGTGGCGATCGGCTCGCGCTATGCAACTGGCGTAAACGTAGTCAACTGGCCTATCGGCCGTGTGCTGCTGTCTTACTTTGCGTCCAGCTATGTGCGCCTGATCACCGGTATGCCCATACGCGATACCACAGCCGGTTTTGTGTGCTTTCGCAGGAAAGTGCTCGAAACAATACCGCTGGATCAAATCAAGTTCATAGGCTACGCCTTTCAAATTGAAATGAAGTTTCTGGCGTGGAAATACGGCTTCATATTAAGCGAAGTGCCCATCATTTTACCGAGCGCGTGCGCGGCGAGTCAAAAATGTCCGTGGGCATTTTCAAAGAAGCTTTCTTTGGCGTACTTCAAATGACCATTCAAAGCTGGTTCCGAAAGTACATTCCAACTTCGCAGGTGCTGCAATAGCGTGCGGGCAATCAGTCGTGGTGGATGTTGGCGCCTTGCTTGTATGGAACGTCTTCTTCGGGGGCAAACGTTACAGGTCCTACGTGAGCCTTCACCAAATGCGTGTCCGGCTCCATAATATTCACCTCATAGCCGTCGCTGTCCAGCATCGCGGCAATTTCTTCGGCGTAGCCTCTTCTTTTATAAAGGTGAAAATCTTCGCGGGCAAATACCGGATACCTTCCGAGACGCTGTTCGCGGTCGCGAAAATTAAATCCGACACAACCACAAGATCGCTCTCTTTATGTTGAATGACGATAAAGGGGCATCTGCGGGAATTCCTGTATCCACTCAATCACTTCTTCACGGGTGCCTTGAACAATTTCAGTAAGCTTGAAAGTCTTCATCGTGGCCCCTTGATTAGGCTTGTCCAGCAGGATCAAATCAAAATTGTGAACATATGCTGACAAACCAACGCATCCACACAGAACCATCAGAGGATTCTGTGCGTCGCCGTGCAATCTCACGTCCAAATTCTTGCTGCTGAAAAAATTCTGCAGCCGGCGATTTCTCTTTTGGACAATACCGCTTAGTTCCGGCTTTACCGGATTCTTAAATTTAACTTGCATAGTAGGATGGGCTTCCTTAGCACAAGTATAACAAAACAATTACATAATATGACTTTAACAACGGAGAAATGTGCTGCACACACCTTTTTCAAGAACGATGCCGTCAATCAAACCTTATCGCCCGTATCGGGTTAACGCGTGAGATAGCCATCGTTGGCAACAATAACACGAGCGATACCATAACAAATGTAAGCAAGTTTAATAACAGAACAATATCCCATTGCCAACTAATGGGAACAACCGCCATATAATAGTCATGTGGATTTAGCTTTATCACCTTAAACTGGTATTGAACAAAACACAAGCCTAAGCCTAGAACATTTCCAAATAGCAATCCTTTTACAATTAAGCTGACGCCGCTGTGAACAAAAATGTTACGTATTAAACCGTCCGAAGCCCCCAACGCTTTTAAGATGCCAATCATTTGCGTGCGTTCCATCACAAGGATCAAAACAATGCTGATCATATTTACACACACTACAGTGAGGATAATCACCAACAATATGTTGACTTGCCGGCTCAACAGTCCCAGCCATTCAAAACCGCGAGGTAGTGATCGCTCACACGTTCTACGTTCTGATCGAAATCAATCGCCTGTTTAATCATCCAGCCGGTTTCATCGATGTCTGCATCCCGCTTCACAAATACTTCAAGGCCACCTGCAATACCATCGGCCCAACCATTGAGCCGCTGTATCATCCCCAGGTCGCCGATGATCACCCGGCTGTCGAAATACTCGGTGAGGTTGGTCTCATAAATCCCCACCACGGTGAGCCTGCGCAGGCGCGGCGGGTTTGAAAAAAATGAATCACCAGCTTGTCGCCTACTTTGGCCCTCACCAAATCGGCAATCGTTTTACTCAATACTATATCCGTTGAATAGCCCGAGTCTGGAACGTGTAGAAATTCTCCCTCAATAATATTTTCCGCGAAAGCGTTAACGTCAAAACTCTTGCCTACCCCCTTCACTGCAATGCCGAGCACTTCATCGTCGGTTTTGATGAGGCCGGTCTTGTAGGCATACTCCTGCACATGCGCCACACCCGGGTACTGATCATAGTTCTTATAAAATTCAATATTATAATCCATCGGCGCTCCTTCGAGGCTGTTGCTCATAGAATACTTGGTAATAAGCAGGTGGCCGCTGAAATTGAATATCTTGTGTTTCACTGTTTCCTGAAAGCCGCGCATGATGAGAAATGAAACAATGACCGCGGCCAAACCGATGCCGATACTTACCACGGCTATCTTGTGTGTGGTGGAGGAAAAGCCGTCTTGCTGCTGCTGCCTCAAGCGCCGCGATATGAAGAAAGGGAGATTCAAGGCATTAGCATTATTATGGGCAACTAAATAGATTTGCAAAATAACGATTTAAAACACAAAGGCGGAACTATGCCCGGCAAGATTCCCCGACACAAGCAAACCATGATCGCGATAAAATTCATTCCCGCTGTGTGCCTGGCGCTGGCCATGTGCTGGCAACCCCCCTCGGCCACGCATAGCACCACAAACGCGCCGGCTCAACTGTTGGTGGGCGCCGATCAGCTCGATCTGCTGTTGCCGATGTTGCAGGGCAAATCGGTGGGGCTGGTAGTCAATCACACGGCGCTGCTGCGCAACGGCACACATCTCGCCGACACGCTGCTGGCGCTGAAAATAAATGTAACAAGGGTGCTGGCACCCGAGCATGGCTTCCGCGGCAATGCCGATGCGGGCGAACATGTGGCAGACAGCCGCGACGCGCGCACCGGCTTGCCCATAGTGTCGTTGTACGGCGCCAACCGAAAGCCGACTGCCGAGCAGCTCGCCGGCCTCGACGTGGTGATCTTCGACATACAAGATGTGGGCACGCGGTTCTTCACTTACATCAGCACGATGCATTATGTAATGGAAGCGTGCGCCGAAAGCAACAAGAAGGTAATTATACTCGATCGTCCGAATCCCAATGGCAGCTACGTTGACGGACCGATTCTCGAGAAGGAACTCACTTCGTTTGTGGGCATGCATCCCATACCTATCGTACACGGCATGACGGTGGGCGAGCTGGCACAAATGATAAACGGCGAAGGCTGGCTCGCCAATGGTGCCAGGTGCGAGCTTGCAGTAGTGCCTGTGAAGAACTGGACCCACAACCAATTTTATTCGGTGCCGGTAAAGCCCTCTCCAAACCTTCCCGACGACCAGGCGATTCGTTTGTATCCGTCGATATGTTTGTTTGAAGGAACTGCGTTGAGTCTTGGTCGCGGTACCTACACGCCGTTCGAAATGATCGGCCATCCTTCGCTGAAGAATTTTACGTTCTCATTCACGCCCGTGAGCATCGACGGTATGTCGAAACAGCCTCCGTTGCAAAACCAGGTGTGCTATGGATTGGATTTACGCAAGGTGAATGTCGAGGCCGAAGTGGACCTTCACTACCTCATAGACATGTACAAGGTGTTTCCCGACCGGGCGAATTTTTTCAACAAAGGTTTCAACCGGCTGGCGGGCACCACGCAACTGCAAGATCAAATTAAGGCAGGCTGGACAGAAGAAAAAATCCGTGCGACATGGCAACCCGGACTCGCCGCCTTCAAAGCAAAACGTACCCAATACCTGATCTATCCATAATGACGAAGGCTGAAAAAGTAGCCGACATATTGCGGCTGCTTGACAAGTACGTGCCCGACACGCCGATACCGCTGCATCACAAGGACGCATACACACTCCTGATCGCCGTGCTGCTGTCGGCACAATGCACCGACGAGCGCGTGAACAAAACCACGCCGCACCTTTTCAAGATGGCCGACAACCCTTACGACATGATGAAGCTAAGCGTGGACGAGATACGCGAGATCATCAAGCCGTGCGGGCTCTCTCCCATGAAGTCGAAGGGCATTGCCGGGTTGTCGAAAATTCTCGTGGAAAAATACAATGGCGAAGTACCTGCCTCATTCGAAGCGCTGGAGTCGCTTCCCGCGGTTGGCCACAAGACGGCCTCGGTGGTGATGACGCAGTGGTTCGGCGTTCCTGCCTTCCCCGTCGACACGCACATACAACGCCTCGCCTACAGGTGGGGCCTCAGCAATGGAAAGAGCGTGGAGCAAACCGAAAGAGACCTGAAGCGGCTTATTCCCGAATCGTTGTGGAACAAGGCGCACCTTCAGATCATTTACTTTGGACGAAAGTATTGCCCGGCGCGCGGCCATGTGTGGCAAACGTGCCCTATCTGCAGCAAGTACATGCGCAAAGACCTGCGTGACTAGGCCTCCGCACGAAGCGACTCTCTATACAACGTATAAAATTTGAGCGGAAGAAATACAAAACAGAAAATAGAGACGGACACCAGCAGGAAGACTCCTGACGGATCGAGCTGGCTGAAAATTTTGAGCACCACCGCAGCGCCCACGCCCACCGCACTCAACACACCCACCAGCGATTGCGCTCGCTCGATGCCCGACATGTTTTTGTTCCGGAATTTGTAGAACACAACCGCCGGCAGAAACACCAGCAGGAAAGTAAGAAAGCCGTAGTTAAAAAGCTGCTCACCGCCCCGCATGTGGAGCAGCTTGAACATAACACCCATCGTCATGCTGATAGTGGTAGCAAGGCCGATGAAATACACAAACTTTTTCATGATGATTTGAATTGGGTTTAACAAATAGGAAGTTTCAAAATCGATTCGCTGTAATGTGCCCAGATCGCTTATGGCTTTGGAAAGGGCCTGCTCGAACGAATCGCCGTCCCGCATGGCCGTTTCAGTCGAACAACACAAATGATCTACCAAGTCGTCGTACAACAACCTCCTGGTTATTCCTTCGTCGGCCACGGCTTGCGCGATGTGCTTCACTTGTTCGACAGACAACATACGGTCAGTTCGTTTTCT
>JAAURZ010000061.1 GCA_012031955.1 Bacteroidia bacterium | reverse complement strand
CGGCAGCACCGGCGATTCGCTTTCGTTCATCATAAATGAAACGGCGGCAAAGCAACTAGGCTACGCCAACCCGCTGGAAGAATCCATTGAAATCGAGTCGATCAACTTTGCTGTGAGCGACGAACAACTGGATAAACCATTCAGGGGAAAGATTATTGGCGTGGTGAAAGATTTTCACTTTCAGTCGCTGCATCAGTCCATTACGCCTTTGATCCTTGCTTATAGAAACAACCCGCTTCATGGCATCGACTACTTTAGCGTGCGACTCACGCCGGGCGATTGGCAGGCGGCGCTGGACCAGATGCAAACTGCGCTGCTCGCCACCGATCCGTCGCACACCATCGAGTACAATTTCCTCGACGACCGCTTGCAGGATTTCTACGCACAGGATGTGAAGCGAAGCAAGCTCTTCGCCATTGCCGCGGCATTGTCGATTGGTCTCGCCTGCCTTGGACTGTTCTCGCTCGCCTCTTTTATGATTGAGCAACGAACCAAAGAAATTGGCGTACGCAAAGTGCTTGGCGCGTCTTCCGTCCAAATTGTGATGATGCTTTCCGGCAAATATCTGCGGCTGGTGCTGATTGGCTTTGTCATTGCCACGCCGCTGGCGATCTGGGTTGCCGACGAGTGGCTCAGCACATTCGCCTATCGCATATCCATCGGGTGGTTGTCGGTAGCCGTAGCGTGCCTGCTGTCGGTCGTGGTGGCGGTGGCAACGGTGGGCTACAAATCATTGCGCGCCGGCCTGATGAATCCAGTGAAGTCTCTACGGAGTGAATAATAAAACCTCATGATACGCAACTACCTTATCACCACCTTCCGTAACCTGACGAAGCACAGCCTGTACACGTTCATCAATATCGCCGGGCTCAGTTTAGGTATATCGATAAGCCTCCTCATCGTACTTTATGTCGTACATGAATTCGAGCAAGATCGATTTCATCAACAAGGCGACACGGTATATCAAATCATCGGACACGTTAACTACGGCGACTCGCCGGTTAGCGTGACGGGCATGTCGGCACAGATGGGGCCGGCTGTACTGGAGAGCAACCCGGAGGTAGCAGGATTCTTCCGGACGTTTCAGCCTTCGAGGGTGGTAGTAAGTGTTGACGATCGCCGTACTTTTTACGAAGGACAGTTTCTCTTTGCCGATGCCGCTTTGCTGCAAACGCTTACTTTTCCGCTGGTATCAGGCGCCGTTTCGACGGAGCCGATGACGGTAGTGATCACGGAACGTGCGGCTCAAAAGTATTTCGGCAACGTCGACCCTGTTGGCAAGGTGATCACCTACGACCATGAATATCTTTTTCAAGTGTCGGGTGTGGTAGAAAACCCGCCTTCCACGTCATCGCTCCAGTTTGACTTTATTGGTTCGTTTACGAGCCTGGCCTCTCTCGGCGAAAGAGAACGCAATTTCTTTTCGCAGGAAAAGGTAAGCCTGGGAGGTTTCGCCACCTACCTCGTCATCCCCTCTCCTGACGTGGCTGCCAAGGTTGCCGGGACCATTCCCGCATTGGTAAACGCATCGGGAATTGAAAATGGCGACGACACTTTTTCGGTCAATGCGTTTCTTGACCACAGCATGCAGCGTTACGAGGCCAGCTATACGTTTACCTTCCTCGGCATTGCGTTGGCCATACTGGCGCTGGCACTCATCAACTACGTTAATCTTACTACAGCGCGCGCTACCTTGCGGGCCAAGGAAGTGGGTATCCGCAAGTAGTCGGGGCGCGGCTGGGGAGCTTGCGCCTGCAGTTTTATTTCGAGTCTGCATTTGTAACGGCCATAGCGTTCGTACTTGCAGTGGCCATCTTGCAAGTCTCATTCCCGCTGTTCCTGCGCAAACTGCAACTGGACATCGACATGTCGTTTCTATGGAATACTACTTTTGTTGTAATCATGGTGGGGCTCTTCGCCATTTGCCTGGTTCTCTCTGGCACATACCCTGCACTTGTACTTTCACGCTTTAAGCCGGCGGACATTATCAGGGGCAAAGTTGGCAGCCGGGGCAGGAGTACCTTTTTCAGAAAAGCATTTATTGTTGTCCAGTTTACTGTCACCATCACACTCGTGATTTGCGCCTTTACAGTGAAAGACCAACTGGCCTACATCCGTAACAAAAACCTTGGGCTTAACAAGGAACAAGTGATGATGATCCCGATAAGTCCGGATATGAGCATGGCCTACGCGGCGTTCAAAATGACATAGCGCAATTGCCTCATGTGCTGGGCACAGGCACGTCGTCTATGACGTTGTTCAAAGGCACTGACATGTTTTTCACCAAGTCGCCTGTAACGGATGAGGAGATCGCGCTTCCCACAGCGGTAATCGACGAGGCCTTCGTGCAAACGTTGAGTCTCACTTTGACGACTGCACCCGAGATGAAAAAATACGATGAAGTACTTCTGCTGAACGAGTCGGCGGTCAACAGGTTAACACTTGGCGATCATCCGGTCGGACAGAAATTGCGACTTGGAGCAACTGATCAAACCGTGGTGGGCGTTCTCCAGGATTTCAACTACGCCTCTTGCGCAACGAGATCGCGCCGCTCGCGCTCAGCATCGTCAATGAATTCAAACCGGAATCGCTGGCGCGGCGCGGCGGATGCCTTTATGTTCGCATTACGCCGGGCGGAAATCTGTCGGAGGCCATTGCGGCCATCGAGGCAGCGTATCGCAAGTACCAGAGCAAGACACCTTTCGAATACAATTTCCTCGATGACGCTTTCGACGCGATGTATAAATCTGAAGACGGCTCGCCGCGCTGGTGAATACCTTTTCAGTCATCGCCATGCTCATCGCCTGCCTCGGTCTGCTGGGGCTTATTACGCTGGTCGTTGAAGTGCGCACCAAGGAGGTCGGCATCCGTAAGACACTCGGTGCTTCGGTGCAGCAAATCACAAGGCTGTTGGCCAAAGACTTTGCCGTCTTGCTGTTTGTGGCCGCGCTGGTCGCTTCACCCGTCGCCTGGTGGCTGATGCGACAGTGGCTGGAGGGATTCACCTATCGCGTATCTCCCTCAATCCAACTCACCGCGTTTGCCATTGCGTTGTCGGCATCTGTCGCTCTCGTCACCATCGCGTTTCAGGTTATCAGGGCCAGCCGCAGCAACCCGGTTGATGCACTTCGCACCGAATGATGTAGGTGGATATTGTGATAAAGTCGCTCATCGCGGCAAGGTACACAACTAGTGGTCGAGGTTAAAGGTTTTTCTAAAAGTGTCGGAGTCCAACAGTTTTCTGATACCCGACAACTGATCGTCGGCCTTCAAAAATGGGTGACTTCTGAACAACTCCCGATAGCCGTGCAGCACCTCCCCTGTGTATGCTTCCACTTTTTCGCCCGCCGCTGCGTTTATGCTGGCTATCGCGTCGCGTTGGAAGTGCAGCTTTACAGGGTCAACGAAACCCATCTTTATAAACCCTGCTGTTTTTCTCGCGCACCGGCAGGGATTCTTTTGGTTTACGAGACCACACTTGTGGTCCATGAAGTTGTAAAGGTGCTGTCGCGCGCGGTGCAGCTTGATACGAAAATTCTCGCGCGTCATTTCCATGATCTCAGCTCCGATCGCATCCGTGAATTCGAATAATTCTCCGAGTATGTAAATCAGCCGCTGCTCGCGGTCAAGACACAGCAGCATGGCCTTCATGCAGCTAAGTTGGCCTCCTCTACCAGCATCTTCTCCTCCACCTCGTATGCATGAGCGTGAAGTGTTTCGTCTGCAATACTGTCGAGTCCTTTTGCGAACACATCGAAAGTCATGGTTTGTGCTTCATACTTCCGTCGCTTCATATTAAGGAAATGGTTCTTGACAATGCGGTATACCCACGTTCTGAAGTCGCTCTCGTGACGGAAGGTGCTCAGTTTGGTAACTATGCGTATCAACACCTCCTGCGTTACATCGGCGGCATCATCACGATCGGCAACAAACGACAGCGCCACATTGAATATCCAATCGCGATGTTTTTCAATCAACTGTTCGAGCGCCCTCCTTTCACCACCCACAGCAGCATTTATCAGGGCCGTTTCATTCTCGTCGGTATTTTGTTCCATAAAATTATTTCGTGTTGCAAATTATTTATCCAACAGCCTCGCGCCGAAGGGATTGTCGATCACCATCAGCCAGCGCCCATCGGGCTGCCTGCGCAATACAGCTACAGACAGGCCAGTTTGCGTAATGGGTGTTCCGTCAGGCGTGGTGCCGGTCATAGTCCAGGGCGCGACATGTACAGCCAGATCGCCACTCACAAACACCTCGTGTCCCGAATAATCAAACTTCGGATCAAAAGTAAAGAAACCGGCGAAACCTGCACGGATGCCGGCCAGGTCAGACACGGGTTGCTCGGGCGCAAACACAATAACGGCGCTGGACTCGTAGCTCGCAAGCACGCGTTCCATGTCTTTTTTGTGAAACGCCCGGGTCATTTCCAGCACGGCGTTGAGTACGTCGGTTTGTTCTTGTGTGAAGTTTCCATTTTCCATACTAGTTGTTGTTTTGGTTTGAGCTTGCGATGAAAGCGCCGAAATGCAGGCCAGGGCGCTGATCCATACTTTGATTTTTATCGTCATTTTGTTGCTGGTTTGTGATTTAGACACGGAGAAGTACACGCTGTTACAGTTCCTGGAAAAATTTCGAGAAAAAATTTGTCGGACTTGCTACCTTGAAAATCCAATAGAAGCGCCTATGAACACCTATCAATATGCCGACGGCAATGGAAACAGATACGTTGTTACCCCCGGCACGCTGGAATACATTCCCATAACTCCACGGGAAAGTTCTTCGGGAACCTACAGCGGCGGTGAGGCAATGACGACGGTCCTGCCGGAAGAAAATTACGCAGCGATTTGTACCGTGTTCGACAAAGTACTGGCAGACAAGAGTCAGCACATCAGCGAACGCTTGATGATGAGCGGGAAACTCACAAAAAATTCGGCAACCGGCTCATGGACAATCATTCTGAGGCCTGGCTCGCCGGCCCAGCGGGAAGTGGAAGAAATTCTTGCCAGGGCACTAAGCACGAAATTATAACGGAGGCCGGTTCACAAATCGAAGAATTCGTTAAATTCATTACCCAAATCCAGTCGTATGAACTCGCCCAACAACAATGGTCCGCAGGACAACAACGATCAGCAGGGACCGAAACCTGTCTATTACAAGTACCGCGACATCAAGGTACACTCAACCGACGAGTGGATGGCCGACGCCACCAAGAAGTACCGAAGGGTATACGACCGCTACGAGACCACGTATATGCGTGTTGAGTTTTCGTTCTTCAACAAACTCTTCGACGAAGGTGATTGGGATGCTTCCATACGCCTGAAATGCTTTCACCTTAACGGGAGTCAGAAAAATGAACTCTGCAACCTGGAGCAGAAGCGCACCATCAAGAAAGACGAGAACATTGTGTATGCAAGGCAGTCGTGGGGGAAGGAAGCATTGGGCGCCTACTGGTTTCGCGGCGACTACCTGTGGGAGGGCTACATAGACGATGTGAAAGTGGGTGAGTCCAAATTTTACATCGAGGATGCGGGCCCGCCGAAAGGAGATGAGAATCTCTATTTCGACATCGAGTCCATTCAGTTATTTGAAAGGTGACTCCAAGGCGTCTACCCTTCCGGATAAAGATACCTCACTCAATTCAGCCAGCCGGACGCGCGGTTTGTATGGTGTGAATTCAAATTCAAGAACAAGCTACCAAAAGACTATTACGCTGAGATATTCTTCAACTTTTACAATGACGCCGGACAACTGAAAGGCAGCCATGCCTACCTCGCATACGCGACTGCCAACACAGCGGGCAAGGTCTACACGATTTACCCGGGGTGGGGTGGCGACACACCCGGCCGCTGGGGCAACGACGCGTACACACTGGAGGTCGTTTTCCAGGACCGGCTCCTTGCCACTGTGCCCTTCGTGGTGGGCGAAAGCAACGTAGAAGGAGTACCTTCTGTGTACACCGGCACAGAACAGATATTCAAGTCGGCAAAACAGGCAACCGGCACCAATCGCAACCAAGGGTTGGAAGACTTGCTGTATGAAAGCCTGGGCGAGTTGAATAGCCTTACCGGGTTGGGTACCATCAAGAACGAAGTAAACGAGATGGTACAACTCGTGAAGTTTTACCAGGAAACGGGAAAAGATATTCTCAGTAAATTTTCTTTGCACACCGTATTCACGGGAAATCCCGGCACCGGCAAAACAACCGTAGCACGCCTGCTGTCGAAGGTCTACAAAGGGCTTGGTATTTTAGAAAAGGGGCACCTCGTGGAAGTCGATCGCGCGGGGCTGGTGGCCGGATACGTCGGACAGACGGCGATCAAAACCGAAGAGAAAGTAAATGAGGCCATGGGTGGCATTCTCTTTATTGACGAAGCCTACTCGCTTGCCAACGAACATGGATCGATGCACGACTTCGGTGGTGAATCGATACAGGTGATCCTGAAGCGGATGGAAGATTTCAGGGGAAAATTCGGCGTGATCGTGGCCGGCTACACAGACAACATGCATGGATTTATATCGTCGAACCCGGGTCTCAAGTCGCGCTTCGATATGTATTTCGAATTTCCCGACTACAGCCCCGACGAAATGTACACCATCGCGCTACAGATTTTCAAGAAGGACGACGTAACGCCCGACGAAGCTGCCGCTGCTCATTTGAAGGGCTACCTGGCCACCTTACACGATGGTCGCGACAAGTTTTTCGGCAACGCTCGCACTGTGCGGCAAGTTGTAGGAGAGTCGGTGCGCAACCAGCACCTGCGACTGGCGTTGATGCCAAAAGAAGCACGTACACCCGAGCTCATGGGCACCATCATTTTCGACGACGTGAAAGAATTTGTTGTGAAGGCGCGTGAAACAGACCGGCCGCGCATCGGGTTTCAGCCGGGAACGGATCATTAACGCGCTCGCATCGTCTTACAACATTCGAAGCTTGCCATCGCCTGGTTCTTTGAATGCATCCATCTGAATAAGTTGGCGCTCCATGGCCCCGATGCTTTCACCCACTAAGGCGGCACTGAACTCATACGCCCTTAGCATCATTCTAATATAGGCATCAGCCGTGCGTTGCCTGGTCAGTTTCCGGAGCGCACCCATGTAATCTTCACGATACACAGTTGGAATAATAATTTTCGTCAACTGCCTGGCCGACAACTCGGCGTTCATCATCACCCTGGCAATTCTTCCGTTGCCATCGTTGAAAGGGTGCACTTCTGTGATCATGAACATCATGTACGCAGCTCTGGCAAAGGGCTCCCTTAGCAGGCTATACCATTCAAACCCTTTCTTCAACGTACCAGCTACCAGTTGCCAATCCACAAACTCCGTATTACCCGCTCTATTGTTCCGGTCTTTGAACTCGCCAGGTTTTTTGGTTGTGCGCGACTGCAGGAGAACAGCGTGACGGGTTCGAAGTAGGTCGAGCAATTGGTCAGCCGTGGCGGGGAGCGTGGTCATTTCATTTTTGTTAGACACGATTCGATAGGTGCCCAGTATATCGTGTGAATCTTCATCGCGGGAAGGTATCGGCAATTCTGTTTCAATAATCTTCTTCGCCTCGCCTACCGTGAATTCTGTGCCTTCTATATAGTTGGAAAAGTAACTTTCAAAAAAAGCGAACGTCCTGTACGCTTGATCGCCCGAGTTTTTATCGGCATACTGCGGATACACACTTCCAGCCAACGCTTCATAAAGACTTTCAAACAATCGGTCACGATCCGGGTCTATCGGTTCGCCGAGTGCGCGTGCGATAGCAGCAGGCGCGTGCAGTACGGCCGGGTTTCCTGTTGAAAGGAGCCTGCTTATTAATTCGTCAAGTTTTTTGAGTTCCGCTTCCATGCCGAGCTCTGCGGCAATTAACCTGGCCCCGTCCCGGATTGCGTTCAGTCCGCGCTCGCCTCTTGCCCTCACTACCGCTTCGAGCCTTTCTTCAAGTTGAGGTAGTGGCAGCGTTTTGATTTCCGTGGCCGAGGAACGGCTGCTTTGTAAGTTTTCGAGGTAGGCTCTTGCTTCCTGAGACACATAGAGATTTTCGAAAAGCTGCTGATCCCCGTCGACACGGCCGGGGCCCTTTAGAAAATGGATTGTAAGTCCGGGGAGTTTCACGTTGCGCGTATAAGTGTAGGTGAGGTAGACATGGCCGTCGGTGGTAGGCCTCGCTTCGAGGGCCGTCCGGTGGCTAAGCAATGCGTTGGGAAATAAGGTGGCGAGCACGCGATACCAGTTTCGCCGGATGATGGCTGCCGGGGCGTCCGAAAGGTTGGAAGTGTAAATGCGGGGCGCAATTTTCCTGAGCTTGCCCTCCCGCGCCAGCGCAGTGATCCTTTTCGATTGCGCTTTGTCAGAACCGGCGAAGACTATCTCGAGGATATGAGAGGGATTTTTTTCCATTAAGACGCCTTTCCGGTCAAAATTAGGGTAAAATTTTCGACTAAGAGGCTTATTTTGGATAAAATTTTCGATTAAGGAGTGTGGATTGGAGAATTTTTTCGATTAAAATGGGCTTTTGGGGGATTTTTTTCAATTAAGAAACCGGCTAAAGGAGCCGCTGAGCGCAGGTTCAAGCTGGTCGTACCGCGAGGCGAACTCTATATAGTCGCCGCTCCACCCATTGTCGATGGATATAGTTTGCATATCGCAAGCCGGGTAAAAATACAGGCCGAGGCCGCTGATATGCTCTTTGTCGCTTCGCCTCACTCCATCGATGCAATCATCCAGTTCCCTTCTCAATTGGTCGGCCGACTCATAGTACGACCAGGTGAGATTGGCATCGTCGGCAATTTTGTCGCGCATTGCAATGAGTATGTCGACCGCCTCCTGTAACGGGTTATAGGCTGCTTCATCCGGTTTAGAATCCATTCAATGAATTTAGGCGAAAACCCCGATGCTTCACCAAGTGGCCACCACCGTTCTGCCGGCTATCAATTCTTCGAGCGGCAGCACCGTATTATTAAAGACAACATCAATGCCGCGCT
>JAAURZ010000060.1 GCA_012031955.1 Bacteroidia bacterium | reverse complement strand
CGCACACCTTAAGCACAGGTCCTGCCACCACCATCACCCGCAAGTTTGAATACGACCATGCGGCCGGCTTATGAAGACCTGGCACCAGGTGAACAACGAAGCGTATGTTTTATTGAGCGCCAACCAATACAACGAACTCGGCCAGCTCATCACCAAGAAGCTGCATAGTGAAGATGCTGGAAAAAAATTTAAACAACACATTGATTACCGGTACAACATCAGGGGCTGGTTAACGGGAGTGAACGACCCCACTGCCGATGGAAAGCGTTTGTTCAGCATGCAACTGAATTACAACAATCCCACTGCCAACGGCGGCGCGGCCCAGTACAACGGCAACATCAGCGAGATAATCTGGAAGAGTGCCGCACCCGGCATTCAATCGTACGGCTACACCTACGACAGAATGAACCGCCTTACCAAAGCACAGTACTACGACCTGCACAACCCACTCAACAATAACCGATTCAACGAACAGCTTGGCACCGCCACGCAACCTGGCTACGACCTCAATGGCAACATCCTCTCCCTCATACGCACCGGCAGGTTGGGCGAGGGCCTCTACGGCACCATGGATCAACTCACCTACACCTATAAAGGAAACCAACTTACCCGTGTAGACGATGCCGTAAAAATGCATGAAGAAGAAAACGGTTTTAAAGAACGCACACAGCAAGCCGGTGAATACAATTACGACCTCAACGGCAGTATGACCGAAGACAAAAACAAAGACATCGCCGCTATTACATACAATCATCTCAATCTGCCGGGCACAGTCACCAAAACCAACGGCGATCAAGTAAACTACACCTACGACGCCACCGGTAAAAACTATACCAGACCGTAACGGGCACACAAAACAAAACCAGCGACTACCTCGGCGAATTCTTTTACGAAAACGACACCCTCAAATTCATCAACCACGAGGAAGGCAGGATAATCCCAGGCACAGAGTCAGAGTATCAGTACCATCTAAAAGATCACCTGGGTAACGTGCGGATCACGTTTACCGCGAATCAGGAAGCCGACAGCGCTACGGCAACGCTCGAAGCGAATGCCGCACTAGAACAAAGTGCATTCCTGCGCACAGAAAATGCGCGACGGGTGCAGTCATCCATCTTCGATCATACCAACGGATCGGCTACCGGCTACGCGCAGCGGCTCAGCGGCGGCGAGAATGAGCAATACGGGTTGGCCAAATCACTCAGCGTAATGCCGGGCGATACCATCCGCATGGAAGTATACGCCAAGTATGTAGATGGCAACGCCACCAACTCGCAAGCACTCGTTGCGTTTCTCGCCATGATAGCGAACGGCGCGGCCGGCGCCGGCGTGGTCATAGATGGTGGAGGATATTCCACAAGTACATCATCATTCCCGTACGGCTCGGTACTCAACAAAGACCCGGCCGGCGGAAGCGCGCCGATGGCCTGCCTCAACTACATCACCTTCAACAGCGACTACGAACCCATCATCGGCGACACCTCGCAAACAAACTTCGTGAAAGTGACAACCCTGGCGCGCGAAACCGGAAGCGACATCGCCCACGAAAAGTTGTCGGCGGAGATCGTCATAAAAGAAGCCGGCTATATGTATATTTATCTGTCCAACGACAACCCGTTGCCGGTGGAGGTGTTCTTTGATGATTTTAAAGTGGAGCATATCAAGTCTGCGGTAGTGCAGGAGAATGGCTACTATGCTTTTGGACTCAGCTACAACATGCATTCAAGAGAGCATGCAACGCCTCAGAAGTTTTTATACAACGGAAAGGAGTTGCACGACGAACTTGATCTTGATTGGTTGGATTACGGCGCCAGAATGTACATGCCCGAGCTGGGCCGGTGGGGTGTTGTTGATCCATTGTCTGAAGACATGATGACGTGGAGTCCCTATAACTACACGTATAACAATCCCACTAATTTCGTTGACCTATTCGGTCTCTCGCCCATTGGAATGCTGGATTCAGGTGCACAGCCCGATGTTCCTAATCGACGATTCGGCGGCCGAGGCACTGACGAAGAATACGAAGAAGCCAAGCGTCGGAGAACAATGAATGGCTTTATTGGCCAGGCAGGTAGAGCGGGAGGAAGTCCTAACGATGATGTTCACTACAACAGTGAAACCGGAGAGACGCATGTGGTTACAACTGCCGACGCTATGATAACCTTTTTGTTGACGGCAAGTTTATCGGTGTGTCTGGACAAGGTGCCTGGGAGCACTATGCATCTGACGCCGCCACGTATGGTAGTTACTCGGCAGATTTCTACAGAGATGCGTATGGCTTAAACCTGAATGACAAAAATCTATATGCGAGGTTATCTCGCTATGCGCGTGGCGACGCGCGCGTAGCATTGGCACAAGCGAGTATATCGTCAAAGGATCCCACTATTCTTTATTGGTTGGCCGGGCTCACTGCTGCGCCCCATTGCTGGTGGAGAATTATTGGGTGCAACAGGTGCCTATCAAATTGGGACGGCATCAAGCCGCTTGCAGACGCTTGTGAATACGTCAAGCCCAAAAGTCAGTCGGATATTCAGTTTGTTCAGGGGCCAACTTAGATTAGAGAGGGGAGTCGAAGGAATACCTAGGGCCATACAACGTAGAGCAGGTGTTGTTCTGGAAAAAGCGGCCGAAAAGCCCTTACACTTTTACATAAAAGGAAAAGAGATACCACTAAACCCTTTCAATCCATTTGATGGAAACTATTTAAATCGAAAATGACTGAGGACAACATAGATGATAAAGGTTTTTTGCGCTTGGTTTTCCAACTAGCAGAAAACAGTGAACGCATCTCTCTGTCCGTTCTGGGATGGAAAGATTGGGACTATTTCAAAGAGTTTTGTGACGAGGACGGTGGCATTGACAAGGAACAATTAAGGATACTCGACCTCCTACCTTTTTCGTCCAGCTCTATATCTTTGGAGGAATTGAAGGAAGTGTTTTACATGTTCGCTAAATATCCCTTTTTGGCTTCAAAGAACGGAAAATATAAGTTCCACTATGACTTCCATTATGGACGCGACGTCATTACCTCATTTATAATTTCAATCTCAAGAAAGCTTTTGTTGAGAAGAGTACTCTTTTGAATAGAATTCTTTTTGTCGTGAAGACTCCTGATTGGCAAGGCGAACGATGATGCTAGATCAATATCCGAACTGTTTTCTTTGAGAAGGTTAGGAGGCGGTCATGTAGATTTTCCAAATTGGAGACCCTAATGTGTAATGGACAATTTCAAACAACAAATAAAAGAAAGGCTAATGTCTTTGGATCGAAAGAAAAATTTTTCGGCCTTGACGACCTTCATTTAGAAAAATCGTCGACAACGAGGCCGCATGGCCGATTGAGATGGCTTCCGAGGATGAGCTTACGACCTTAAAGGTTGGCAATTCTATAAATTTTACTTTTTGCTTCTGGAATGATACCAATAGGTTTACATTCTTTATAGAGGATCGTGAGGTAATGGATATCTACATAACCGATGAAAAGGAAGCCTTAGAGAGTGCATCGTTTATTAACGTAGTGTTTTCGAATCCAATCGAAATCGAGTACTATAAGAAGACAAAGAAAAATAGGCGATATAAAGTTGTTATAAGTATTTTGTGATCGATGAGAACGAAAAGGTTACTCCTTTCGCAGATGAATCAATATACTCCATCAAGTTACCTTGGGAAAAGGTAGAGAAAGTAAGTAAATATTTTTCCTCCATTGTGCTGAAGCCTCGGTGCAAAATAGGCCCTGTCGATATTCACGGTTTCTTAAACATTGGCCATGGTAAATAACACCGTTACAGTGATTGGATTAATTAGGCGTGCAATGCAGGGGGGTATCTCGCTGGAAGAATTCTATGCTTCTTGGCCTAAGGAGTTGGAAGACATCACTCCTTACAAGGAAGTCTATCTTGATATCGAGAATGCGATTGAGCATTTTCCTGGGAATTTTTTTACAGGGGAACCAAAGCGTAATGAGTTTAAAAACTCAGATGAGTACCGCCAACTAGACGAACATTTAAGGGGCTAACGGAATGAAATCAAACCAAATGCTAATTTGTGCCTCTGATGATTAAGGGGTACAAAAAGTGGCAGGAGAAGTTAAAAACGTCTTTGAATGAGTGAAGCATCAGAAGCTTTGAGGGAATTTTTTAAGCAGCAAAATTTAGAAGGCCTTGAAAAAAAATACCGATCTGTTGGTTGGTGTTTTTTCGGAGGACAATTTGTTCTTCAAGAGATTTTTAAAAATTCTGTTTTTTTTCAAGCTCAGAGGTCATTTGCCGGGTATAGAGTATGGGACAACTGTTTCAAACGTGTTGTCAAGAAAAAGAAGATACAGTTTGGTAAAGGGGTTGGAGATGAAGACCGGTTTAACTTTCCCAAGGATGTCACTTTCAAAAACTCGAATGAGGTTTTTACTTTTGAGTTTTGCAGTGCCGCTTGTTGCTATAATCTTATTGATGTCTTTTAGGGTTGAGTTTCTCCTAGTGCCCCTTACTTCGTACGGATTTTTCATTTACTTGTTTATAATAAGTTCTTCCTGCTGTAATCGTGAGTTTTATAAGCCCCCAACTTTATTCCTCCCTCATGATTGGTCTAATGGTAGTCACCTTCAATGATCTTATTGATGATATGGTGGTTGAAAATTGGCAGGTGTACCGTGCGGACAATTGTGCAATGGCAATTGACGAATTGAAAGAATACATGGAATCATGACACACATTTTTTTTCATCGTTGTTAGCTCTAGTGAGCTAAAAGCTTTAAATATTTTATGGTTGCTGATGGTTCTGAAGGACCATCTCGTGTTGGAGATGGTCCTTTTTTATGTCCCGGGTTTTAATCACTGTCACTCCGACGCCGGCGCGGCATGTTCACCTGCCTCAGCATCCGGCAAGCCTTTCAAATACTTGTCGAGAAACTTGAGCATCTCCTGCGACGCCTTGATGTTGTTTTCCTTTTTCAAAAATCCGTGGCCTTCATCGGGAAATATCACATACTCCACTGACACGCCGTTGTCGCGTGCCGCCTGCACGATCTCGTCCGATTCTACCTGGAGCACACGCGGATCGTTGCTCCCCTGCAATACGATGAACGGCTTGGTGATATTTTTGCATGAAACAGCGGCGACTTGTTGTACAGCGCGACTGAGTCGGCGGAGAACGGATCACCCAACTCCTGATAAAGCCCGTCGCGGAACGACGCCCACCACGGCGGAATACTCTTGAGCGTGCGCAGCCAGTTGGTTACGCCGAACAGATTCACGCCCACGTCAAACTCTTCGGGTGCAAATGCGAGTGCCGCCATCACCATGTAGCCGCCATAGCTGCCACCTGCAATACCGACCTTCTCCTGGTCGATGTATGGCAACGTGGCCAAAAACTTTTCGACTCGACGCAATCCTTAAGGTCTACGTCACCATGCTTGCGGTCGTCGGCCGCGAAGAAGGTTTTGCCGTAGCCGGAACTTCCGCGGTTGTTCACCGCCAGGATGGCGTAACCATGATTGACGAGATGCTGGATAATAGGGGAGTAATTCAGCCTCGTTTGTCCACCGGGGCCACCATGTATCCACAACAACGCGGGCACCTTTGCCCCTTCGGAAATGCCTTTGGGCTTGTAGAGCAGGCAAGGTATTTCCATGCCGTCAAATGATTTGAAGCGCACTACCTCGCCGGCGACGAGATCAGTGGGGTTGATTTCGGCAGTCATCGTGTTGGTGAGCTGCTTCGCAGTGCCAGACTCGAAATTGTATACGAACAGGTTGGCGGGCGACTTTGAGCTGCTCACATAAAACGACATGAGCTTCTCGCTGTCGGAGATATTCACGCCGGTTACATCGCCTTCGGGCAGGTTGGGGATGGTGAGTAACTTGCCTCCGTTCGATTCGTCATAGATCTTGATCTCTGTGCGTGCGTCATTATTGATGGCCACCACGCGGTACTTGCCGTTGCGCGACAGGTAAGTATACATGATGTCCCATGGCGCTTCGTCTACTTTCGTAATTTCGCCGGAGGCGATATTGTATTTGGCTACATACGTATACTCGCTGCCCTGGTCTGTGAGGTAGTAGAAATCCTTGCCGTCGAGGCTGAAGTATTGTGGGGCATACGACACATCGCCTTCGTGTTTCGATATGTGCTTGCGCTCGTTGGTTTGGGTATCGAGCAAATACATTTCGTTATTGTGATTAGACAGCGTTTTAGTGAGCACGATATAGCGGTCGTCGTTGGAGATGGCGCTGGGGTTAAGCCCTTCGTCATTTTTGTATACCACCTGCGACGGATACAGGCCGGATTCCTGCTGGTTGTCCATTTGAATTTTGTAGAGATCGAAAAAGCGTTTGTCACGACTGTTGGATCCGTAGTACATCAGCTTCTTGTCGTAACTCCACTGGTAGAAGTTGGACTTGGCGGTGGAGTCCTGAATCAGGTCTTTGGCCGAACCATCGTTGGTCTGCACGAATATGTGTGTAATCTCGTTCCCACCTTTGTCGCTTGTATAAACGATCCGCTCGTCGGCGGGGAAATAAGATTGCGCGAAGATGGCGTTGTCGGCAGATTGCGTCAGCGGCTTTTGTGCGCCGGTTGCAACATCTATTTCCACGGCATTGAATATGCCCGTTTCCTTGGAATTGATCAGGATCTTCGTTTCGTCGGGAGAGAATGCGCCTCCCCCTATTTGGACGATGTCCATAAACTGAGCGATGGTGTAGGCTTTCGGTGGCGACTCTCTCTGCTCGTCAGTATTGCAGGCTGTTGGCAACAATAACACGAGCAGGGGCACGATGGCGAGTTTGATTTTCTTCATACGCAGCGCGATTTGGTTTTAAGTAAGTTACCAAGTTTCCGCAGCTCTTTAGCCACAAATCAACAAGCGGTAAAATCGGGGTTTGATCTTTCTGTTAATTCTGCATAAGGTTCCATGCCATCAGTCCGCAATCTGTACCTTTGGTGATGCGAAATCTGGTAATACTATTTCTTATGGTGGTGCATGTGCAGTTGATTGCGCAGCCAATGCGTGTAATGACCTACAACATCCGGCTCAACACGACGGCCGACGGTCCCAATCATTGGCCGAAGCGTATGGACAAAGTATTCGCGCTCATACTCGGGCACCAACCGGACCTGCTGGGTGTACAGGAGGCGATGGACGGCCAGATGCACGATCTGATTGATAACCTGGGCGACTACGCATACGTGGGCGTGGGCCGCGACGATGGCAAGACGGCCGGCGAGTATTCGGCAATTCTCTATCGGAAAGATCGCTTCAAAGTGGTTGAACAAAATACATTCTGGCTTAGCGAAACGCCCGAAGTACCGGGCAGCAAAAGCTGGGATGCCTCCATTACGCGCGTGGCATCGTGGGCGATTTTTGAAGACCTGAGAACGGAAAAGAAATTCCTGATGGTGAATACCCACTTCGACCACATCGGCAAGGAAGCGCGACGCAACAGCGCCACGCTCATACAGCAGCGCATAAGTAAAATCAGCAATGGGCTGCCTGTTATACTAAGCGGCGACTTTAATGCACAGCGTGACGAGCCTCCCTTTGCCGCCGTTACATCAGGGGAGTTTCTCGAATTGTACGACTCGCGACCGGCTGATAACCGGCAGGGCACGTACTGTACATTTTCCGTAAATGGACCTGCGTGTACGGCCATCGATTATATTTTCTATTCAAAGGGTTGGACGGCGACCGGCTACAAGGTTGTAACCGACCACAACGGCACTTACTATCCATCCGACCACCTGCCTGTGCTGGTTGAGTTCACCCAGCAATAGTTGTCAATTATTTCTTCCGGTTGGCCAGGTATACGCCACCAATGATGGCGGCCATGCCGACGTAGTGAAGTGTGTTGAGATGCTCACCGTCCAGCACACCCCATACGACTGCCACCAGCGGAATGAGGTAGGTGACCGAACTTGCAAACAGCGGTGTGGCAATTTTCACGAGCTTGTTAAAAAGAATTGTGGCAACGGAAGTGCTCATGAACCCAAGCAGCACAATGAAGCCGAAGGCCTTCCAGCCTCCTTCCACGGTTTGAACTTTTGTGGTGAAGTCCGTGAACAGAAACAAGTAGGCAATGGCCAGCGGGCCAACCAGCAGCAGCGACACGCTGGTAATGGTGAGGGCCTTGAGGTCGGCGATTTTGAATTTGATGAAGTTCAGGTTGGTGCCGTAACAAATGCACGCCGTAACGATGAGCAAAGTGTAGAGGTTGAACCCGCTCATAGTTCCGCCCGAGTTGGAGAGTGAAAGTATCACGGTACCGATCATGCCGATGGCAATACCGATGATCGATCCTCCCCTGAAACGCTGTTGGTAAAAGAGGGCGCCGATAACCATGGTGAAGAGCGGTGTGAGGCTGTTCATAATGCCGGTGACGGAGCTGTCGAGTCGCGTTTGTGCGAGGGCAAACAGGAACGCAGGGATGAAGATGCCGAGCAGGCCCGAGAGCAGCAGCTTGCCATAGTGTAAACTTTTCAGTTCCTTCAATTTGGCGAACGCCATCGGCATGAGCAGCAACGCGGCCGACGACACACGCAACGCACCTACTTCGTCGGGTGCAAACACCTTGAGACCTTGTTTGATCAAAATGAAGGACGTGCCCCAGATGAGGGAAAGGATGATCAACATGAAAAGTGCATTGAATCGGGGAGAATCGGACATAGGAAAGTTCGGGATTGAGCGCCCAAAGATTGATAATCGCGTCGCGATTTCAAACCGGATTCTTGCTATTCGTCAACAGCTGTCACGATGTTGCAAGCACTTCACTGAAGCGTTCGCTTATTTCATCCAGTATCTGGTACACATCATTTACATCCACGGCTTCGACCAGGCGCGTACGGTATGGTTTAAAGTCGGCCATGCCTTTGAAGTAGTTGGTGTAGTGCCTGCGCATTTCGAATACGCCGGTGCGGTCGCCTTTCCAGCGGATGGAAAAGTCGAGGTGCTTTTTGGTGGCACGCACGCGCTCGGCCATGTCGGGCGGCGACAGGTGCGTGCCCGTAGCGAGGTAGTGCTTG
>JAAURZ010000059.1 GCA_012031955.1 Bacteroidia bacterium | reverse complement strand
GCATGCTAACGAACCGGCTATTCCACAAATAATCAGGGTGAAGGAAATTGAACAGCGCGCCAACATCCACAAGAATCTGCAGGTGATCGGGTTCAAAATATTTGCTGATGGCGTACTCGAATTTCCCACTCAAACGGCAGCAATTTCCTACCCCTATGTTAATTCGGGGAAGCAGGGCTCGCTGCTTGTCACCCCTGCGCTGCTCAACCGTTTTGTGTTGTTCGCGGATCGCAATCATCAGCTCGTGCATATCCATGCCATCGGCGACCGGGCAGTAAGTGTGTCGCTGGAGGCGTTTGCGATGGCAAGGCGCCAGTCGCGCAACAGCGTGATGCCACACTCCATTACGCACCTGCAAATTGTGAAGCCTGGCGATTTCGGTAAGTTTCAAAGACTGCATGTATTGCCGGTGATGCAGTTGCTGTGGGCCACGGCGGATCGTTACACAGTTGAACTAGTGAAACCTTATCTCCATCCCGACCTTTACCAGTATCATTATCCCGCAAACGCACTGGCAAATGCCGGCGCAATAATATGCGGCGCGAGCGACTGGCCAGTGAGCTCGGCAAACCCGTTCGAAGCCATGGCGATTGCCGAAACAAGGAAGGGTGACCTCGGCGTGCTTACGCCCGCGCAACGCGTAGACCGGACGACCATGTTGAAGGCATACACAACGAACGCGGCCACCGCAATACTTATGGAAGAAGCGGTAGGATCCATTGAACCGGGCAAACAGGCAGACTTGATTATGGTTGATCGCGACGTTATGCGCGTTGACGCCGACTCACTCGCCGAACGAGGGTAATTTGGACCATGTTTGGCGGAAAGATTGTATCGGCAAACAGTCCGTAATGAGTATGTCTTTTGAAACGAAAAGTATGAATGAGAGTAACCCAACCGAAAGGACTCTGTTCAGTTAACTAGGCCCTCTAACCAAGACTTAGTCACTTTCGGCGGGTTCAAAGACAAGAAGGTTGGCTACGCGAAGAATTCCTGAAGTTTTCGACAACTGCTCCTCAATTTTTCTGACCCTTTCGTTGAAATAAATTGCCGGCATAGTTAGCGGTTTTTCAACTGAGAAATTGACGTACGATCCTTTGGCGTGTGGTGTTATACGCATGAATACATTCCAATGGTCTTCGTAATAAAGGTTAACTACGTGGTCCAGAATGCCATGCCGTTCTGATTTCGATAAGGAGATGGTACCAGGGCCCCAGACGGAGAGGACTTTGTGAATCCCAAATTGCTGTTGCACTTCGAAGACACCGTGGAAGGAAAACAAGACCCAATTGTCGATATTTTCCAGAAACCCATAGAGGTCTTGTGGAGGTTTATTAATCACCACCGAACAGGTGGCGGTGGCTTTGCCGCCGAAAAGCTTCCGGAGCGTGGCACTGGCCTTTGTTTGAATTGTGTTCATAGGGATTAAGCTGTCCATAGCGAACTCGGCAACAGACGGCCGTCGTACTTTGGATAATATTGCCGAAAAGGGATGTCGATTGTCACGCGTTCTCATAGCGGCAGCGGCCGCAAGAGCCATACCAGCACTCCTTAAAAATGGCCACGCTTGTAGGTCAGGCGTTTGGTAGCAGGTTGGCACCTGCCGGAGTCTCACAAATCACGATATATCACATGATTTCACGAAATATCGCCAGTGAACCAATCAGCCTCATGAAAAAATAGCAGTCGGCTTTGCTTTTTGAACCGATTTTGCCTATATATCCTATAATTACCTTTAAGCAATTAGGTCATGGAACCCCAAAGCAAGATTCTTTATATCGACGACGAGGAGGATAATCTTGTGGTGTTCCGATCAACTTTCAGGGGACTATTCCAGGTTCTAACAGCCACCTCGGGAATGGCCGGCCTCACCCTGCTCGACGAGCATCCAGACGTGAAACTGGTGATCACAGACCAGCGCATGCCTCAAATGTCGGGCGTTCAATTCCTGGAAAAACTCATTCCCAGGCACCCCGCTCCCACACGAATTGTCCTTACCGGTTACACCGACATCAACGACATCGTCAACGCCATCAACCACGGCAAGATTTACCATTACGTTTCGAAGCCCTGGAGTAAAGATTCGCTGAAACTGGTTATCGACAAGGGCATAGAACATTTCCATTTGCGCAAACGCAACGAAGAACTTGTGTACACGCTGCAGGAGAAGAATGAAAAGTTGCTGGCAGCCATCGATGAACTGGAACTGTTCCTCTACCGTTCGTCGCACGACCTCCGGGGACCCATCGCGTCCATCAGCGGACTCATCAATCTGGTGAAGTTGCAGCCTGATTCTCCCGAGAATGGTTCGCATATCAATCGCATTGAAAATCAAATCGCCAAGCTTGAAAGAACCATTCAGAAATTGGGGAAAAAATCAATGCAACCAACCTCAGCCAGTCTCACACCGAAGACATGGTGGTCGACCATGTGGTGGCTGAAATAATCGGGAACCACAGGTCTGTGATTGATGCCCACAAGATAAGTCTCACCACGCACGCTAACGATACGCAAACTGTGATACGCACCAACCGCGAACTCATAATGATTGCCATTGAATGTGTGATTGAAAACGCAATCCAGTTCTCGCGCCAATCGAGCCAGCCCAGCATCAGCATCGATTGGTCGCGTTCCCCATCGTCGTTGCGGCTAACGGTAAGAGACAATGGTATCGGTATGACCGACGATGTAATACAGAAAATATTCGATCCGTTTTTCCGTGGTGTCGACATTTCAACGGGCAATGGTCTCGGGCTGTATATGGCCAAGAAAGCCATCGGCAAAGTTCAGGGTACGATAAATGTTGTGAGCACACCAGGCAAGGGCTCTACCTTTGCCATGGAAATACCAGTTCATCCTGCCCGCTAAAAAAAAGAACTGCACGCAGCGGTAGGCTCGGCAGTTCTTCAGAATTTTGTTTGACCCTTATTCGTATCGCAATGAGTTTACCGGATTGGTGCTTGCCGTCTTCACTGCTTGAAACCCGACCGTAAGCCAGGCCACAATTACCGCAGCCAAACCACTGAGAACGAACACCCATGGGCTTATGTCGATCCTGTAGGCGAAACCTTCCAGCCAGTAATCCACCAGAAACCAGCCGAAACCCGAAGCCAAAACGAACGAAATAACAACGAGCCTTGTAAATTCTTTCGACAGCAGTACGGTAAGACCAAATACTGTCGCTCCCATTGCTTTTCTAATGCCGATCTCTTTGGTACGCTGCTCGGCAGTAAAAGCTGCGAGGGCAAACAAACCGAGAGATGCTATGAAAATAGCCAGCGCAGAAAACAAGGTGAATATCTTACCCATGCGCTGCTCAGACCGGAACAATGCGTCGAATTCCTGGTCGAGAAACTTATATTCAAACGGTTCATTGGGAGCCTGTTCTTTCCAAATCTTTTGTACACTAGCCACTAAATCTTGCGGGTTGCCCGTATAGCGCACCAACAAGTTGCGCGAGTTACGCGTAAGCCGTATCGAAATAGGTCTAACCTGGTTCTTGAATGATTCGAAATTGAAGTCCTTTAGAATACCAATTACTTTCAAGCGTGTCGTGGTGGTTCCGTCTCCGTCTCCGTTGTAAAGTATCTCTTCGTTGAGCGGATTTTCATAACCAAACTCTTTGGCAGCCGCCTCATTGAGGATAATGGCCGACGAGTCCGAAGGAAAGTCCGGCGAAAAACTAGCGTACCCTCTTTCAACTGAAATTTCATTACGTCGAAATGTTCGTAGTCGGCATAATAGAGTCCCATGATGTGATCCTGATCGGAGCCGGCAGCCTTGAATACCGTGGTGTTATTGACGCCGGGGAAACTGTTGTTGGTATAACTTACCTTTTCAATGCCTGTCTGCTGGGCCAACGCATTGCGGAATGGCTCTTTATTGGTGCCGAGACGATCCATGTTCTCCAGTATCAAGACATTGTCTTTGTCGAGTCCAAGATTTTTCTCGTGCATGAACTGAATCTGCTGATATATAATGATGGTGAAAATGATAAGCGTAATGGACAGCATGAACTGCAAAACCACCAGCACACTGCGAATGCTTTGCTGCGCATGCCGGCGCGTACTTTTCCTTTCAGCACTTCCACTGCGTTGAACGACGTGAGGTAGAAGGCCGGATAGCTGCCCGACACCAGGCCGACAAAGACGACGAGCGCAATTACGCTTCCGATAAATCTGGGTGAAAGCAGAACCTGCATACCCAATTCCTTACCGGAAAGTAAGTTGAAAGACGGCAACAGAAAATAGCAGGCGACTATCGCCATTACCACCGCGATGAAGGCATACACCATCGACTCCGCCAGAAATTGTCCGATCATTTGTCCGCGCAGCGAGCCAAGCGTTTTGCGAAGCCCCACCTCCTTGGCGCGTCCGGCGCTGCGGGCGGTTGAAAGGTTCATAAAATTAATACACGCGATGATTACAATAAAGACGCCAATGGAAGCAAACAAGTATACATACGTGATGTCGCCACCGGGCTCAACGTCGCCCTGCACTTTGGAATGCAGGTGGATGTCCGTCAGTTTAGTGGAAAGGTATCCATAAGCGCCGCCTTGCTTGCGCATCTCCTCAAGGGGCGTACCCATAAAACGTTCCACTTCGGGGCCCACATACTTTTCAACCAGTTCATTGTATTTGTCATTCACCTGATCTGGGCTGGCATTTTCGTGCAGTTTGAAATAAGTGTAAAGGAAATTATTTAGCCAGATGGTACTCTGAAGAAAGTCGGCGGAAGAAGCCGATATCAACATATGAAATGTGAAGTGCGAATTAGCGGGTGGGTTTTCTGTTACACCCGTTACCTTGAAAGACCGGTTGTCGTTGCCGATGGTAAACAGCTTACCCATACCTGGCTCATCTCCAAAGTATTTGGTGGCCATGTCTTTCGTGATAACGACAGTGGCCGGATCTGTCAGCGCGGTTTCCGGATCGCCTTCGATCAATTTGAAATTGAAGAAATCGAAGAAATTGGAATCGACGTAGAGCACCTTTTGTTCAGTAAAGGCCTTGTCTTCATACTTGATTACGGCTTGGCCAAAGTATTGTGCGATGCGTGTGGAAGCCTCTACTGCGGTCACTTCGTTGACCAGTGCCGCGGCCAGCGGTGGACAGGTATTGGCCACCATTATATCCTGGCCACCCAGGCGTCCGTGAAGGCCAACCTGGTATATGCGGTCGGCATCGTGGTGAAATTTGTCGTAGCTCATTTCATCTGCCACATACAGTACTATAAGAAGGCACGACGTAATACCAATGGCCATGCCCGCTATGTTGATGGCAGAAAAGAATTTGTGCTTCAGAATGTTTCTGAAGGCCACTCGAAAGTAGTTTCTCAGCATAAAGTTGTTACATTAAAAAGGATCTTGCTTGGGCGTTTACCATGGCGGTGGCATCCCTAAGACGAAATGCGGGTGAGTCTTGTTACAGCATTGCATCAGATTATTCTGCTTCACTCGTCACGCAACGTAGTAACCGGGTTCATTCGCGCCGTGCTGTAGGTCTTGTAGCCTATCGAAATTGTACAAACGGCAAGCATAACAATGGCAGAAACGAACAAGGTAACGACGGTCGCTTTCTGATAGTAATCCCAAATACTCGCCATCAGCGCTTCCGACATCAGCGCTCCAAGCACACCCCCGGCAATGCAGCCTATCAACAACACGATGCCGAACCTGATGTTGATCACCTTCGTGATGTTTGCAATGGAAGCACCCAACACTTTACGCACCCCGATCTCTTTCATCTTCTTGATGATGTTGAGCGAAACGAGTGTAAAGAGGCCGGTGGCCGACAGCATGAGCGCAACCACGCCAAGGAACACGAACATTTTTACGATATTGTTATTTACCTCGTTAGCTTCGGCAAGCGTCCCTCGTCCATGTAACGGCCGTTATACATCCGATTGGGAAACATTTCCTTCCACTTGGTTTCCATAAAAGTATTGATCTCTGCCATCTTGCTTGCCGGCGCGTTCACCAGCATGAAGCCGGCGCGGTCGCGCCTGGCATACCGGATCATGAGAGGCTCTAATTTTTCCCACAGTCCACGGTTGTATACGTCGGCAATCACGCCAACCACGTACAGTTTTACTGTATCCATCCACACTACTTCCTTTCCGATGGGGTCGGTCCATCCAAATTTCCTCGCCAATCCCTCGGTTACAATGACCGATTCATTGCGATCCGTTTCGGAGTCGGTCACGAAGTCGCGTCCGGCCACCAGGTTGAGGCCGATCGTCTTCAGATAGTTGTCACCCACGTCCATGATATCGACTTCAATTTCCTTGTCTTCGTGCTTAATGGGATCATTGTACCAGCTCGAATATAAATTGTGCGGCGAGTGCGCAATAGATATTATATCAGGGTTCGCGGCCAGCACATTGCGGTAGGTCTCATAGTCAGAACGGTTGCCCACGTATGTGTATATGACGGACTCCTTGTTGAAGCCGAGGTCGAACGACTCCTGGTAGCGGGCGTTGTCGACAAAAGCGGTAGCGCACACAATGCCCAGCACGGATATGGAGAACTGAAGAAATAACAGAAAATAAGTTACGAAATTGTTGCCTCCAAATTTGGCCTTGCCCTTCAGAATTTCCGTGGGTTGAAATTTACTAACATAGAACGCCGGATATGCACCGGCCAGCAGCGCCGTGAATAATAATGCGCCTACCAGAAATGCAAGGAACCCCGGGTTGCCAGTGTAATCGCTCTCGAGCTTCAGAAACTCCCACATGTTGTTGAATGCAGGAATCAGCAAATACTCCGCAATGAGCATGCCGAGCAGTAAAGAAAAAAGACAAATGACCGCGGTCTCACCAATAAACTGAACAATAAGCTGCTTGCGCAGGCTCCCCAGCACCTTTCGCAATCCGATTTCTTTCAGCCGGCGCGACGAAATGGCGATTGAAGAATTGGTAAGATTAAAGCACGCTATGAGGAGAATGAAGATGGCCATCACTGATACGCCGATGATAGCCGCTTTGGGCGATCCTTCTTTCGTCCATGTGCCGGGTGTTTCGTTATAGCTGTCGCGCACGGCCATGCCTTGCAACGGCTCGAGTTGGAATTCACGCAGTACAAAGTCTTCGCGTACAACGTTGTTATTTCCGTGTAGGGTCTCACCTGATCCGTTATTGAGGCGATTCTGTCTGGATTCTTAACCTGTACAAATAATGCATTCCGGTAGTACCATCCCCTGGCGTTCACTTCCGCGTTATCGTCAATGTAGTTGTCGTAACATGTGTAGGCACTTGCGAACAGGCTCGAGTTGGCAGGCTGGTCTTTGAACACACCAGCCACCACAAAGTCCTTGGTCTTGCCGCTGTCGAGCAACTGGGTAACAGTCTTTCCCAGCGCCGGTTCGTTGCCGAAATATTTTTTGGAGAGCGTCTGATTGATATACATCGCGCTCTTGTCGTGCGGATCGCCGGGTGCACCTTCTACAAACTCAAACGTGAACACATTAAAGAGTTCAATGTCGATGTACATCAACTCGTTTTCGAGAAGCTCTTCCTTTATCCTGAAGTTGCCGCCACCTGGTGAGTATCGCATTACCGCGTCGACGTCCTTCACGTTCTCTTTTATCATTTCGCCCAGCGCTACGGGCACAATACCGTACTTGGTGCGTTCATTCTGAAATTCGCGGATTGAATTGACCCTGTAGATTGTCGCGGCATTCTGATGATGCTCGTCGAATGTAGCGTTGAAGTCGTAATTAAAGTAACCTACAATACAGCAGGCAAGCGCGATGGCCATTCCGATAATGTTGATGGAAATGAACAATTTGTTCTTCATCAAACTGCGGAACGTAATAAGCAGATAGTTTTTGATCATGGTTGAGTGTTACGGGTTGATAAAGAGCCTGTTCAAAACTCACTCTTAAAGACGCACCGACAACTCACGGCGTTGCACGGAAGCGCAATTATTTATAGGTAAGTACCTTGCAATACCAAGTAACAAGTCAAAGAAAATGGCATCAACGTGAAGACCGGCAGACGATCACGACCGCCATCGATAGTCCATCAGCCTCACGCCAATGCCAGATGTTTGTTTACCCTATTTGAGAATCAGATATGGAAATGCTCTTTGATGTTCTCGGTCACCACCTTGCCGTCGAACAGGTTCACAATGCGATGCGCGTAGTTGGCATCGTACGGTGAGTGCGTTACCATTACAATAGTAGTGCCCTCTTCGTTGAGCTGCGACAACAGTTTCATCACCTCTTCACCGTTGGCAGAGTCGAGGTTACCTGTAGGTTCATCAGCAAGAATTACACGTGGCTTGGCTACAATGGCCCGCGAAATAGCAACACGCTGCTGCTGACCACCTGACAACTGCTGTGGGAAATGATTGCGGCGATGCATGATGTTCATTCGCTCAAGCACTTCTTCTACGCGTTGCTTTCTTTCCGCCGAAGGAACCTTCATGTAGAGAAGCGGAAGTTCCACGTTCTCGAACACCGTCAATTCATCGATAAGGTTGAAGCTCTGGAATACAAAGCCGATCGAACCCTTTCTCAGTTGTGCACGCTGGCGCTCGGAGTACCTGGATACTTCGTGGTCGCCAAAATGATACTCGCCGTTAGAGGGGTTGTCCAACAGCCCCAGGATGTTCAACAGTGTTGATTTTCCGCAGCCTGAAGGCCCCATAATTGCCACAAACTCGCCCTCCTTGATCTCAAGGTTAATGTTATTTAAGGCGGTTGTTTCTACTTCTTCGGTGGTGTAGACTTTTTCTAAGTTTTTTAATTTGATCATGGTTAGGGTGTTTACTACGTTGTGATGGTTTGCGTTCGATGTTAGTTGTGTGTTATCAACTTATTTATCCAATTGTCTATACTTCAGTTTTCGTGCATGGTTACAGTTAGTTCAGGATCAGCACCTCGTTGTTGCCGAAGTTTTCGTAAGACGAGGTGATCACGCGGTCGCCGGGTTGCAGGCCTTCAAGCACTTCGAAGTGCTCAGGATTCTTGCGGCCCAGCTTCACATCGCGACGTACGGCCCGGCTTCCGTC
>JAAURZ010000058.1 GCA_012031955.1 Bacteroidia bacterium | reverse complement strand
GGCTCCTGCTTGTGAGCACGCTCCCCGTTGCCGTCTTGTTTTGGATCTTTTGGGGAACATACGATCTGATCGAAAGTCAGCTTTCAGAAAAAAGCATACACGACTGGCTGTGGCTAGGCGGCGCGCTGGCAACGTTGTGGCTGGCGCATAGTGGCTACGCCCTTTTCATGATCGTGAAAAAGAGAAAACTGGGCCTCACGTATGCGCTTGTCGCGTTCGGCCTGTACGTACCTTTTCTTTACCTCTATTCCATGACTTACGACTCAATCATACCCGCACACATTCCGGGATGGATGATCGCCGACAACCTGATGCTCTACGCGGGCACGTTCATTATGCCCACGCTGCTGCACAGCCTCTTTATCGCAGCCGTGGTGCTTACACCGGAGGGCAGCAGACGCAAGGCATGGCCCAGCTTCGTATTTGCATTGCTGATGCCCCTGGGCTGGTACGTGATTTTTCAGGTCATACTTCCCTTATGGAAAGTGGTGCCTCATGAATTTGAATACCATGCCATCATCATCGTTACCATTACGTTTGTGATATTCCTCATTTTCTTCCTGCTGAGAGGCGTGTATGTGCTTAGCTCAAAAAAGGAAGGTTTCTTATACGAATACCGTTTGCTGGGTCGCGTAGTCATTGCAGTGCTTTTTCCGGTGGCCGGACTTGTAGTCAACAGCAGCAAACTGTTCGATTGTATCTTCGGCAACTTCAACGACCCATGGTTTTACATCATAGCCATCGCCAACGGCATTGCCGTGATCATGCCCGAGCGCGACGACAAAAAGTACCGGCTCGTGCTGTTCCTCGTAAGGAGCGTCACATTCAGCTATATCGTCTATTTCTTCCTCGTCTTTCTACCCTACTTGCCATTGTCCATACTGGCCATCATCGCGTTTGGCCTCGGCTTCCTCATGCTCACACCCCTCGTATTGTTTGTGCTGCAGGTGAACATGATGGTCAATGACTTTGTGTTTCTGTTCAGACATTACCAGAAACGCTACGTCTACGCCATGTTTGCAGCATGCTTCGCCGTGTTGCCACTGGCTGTAAGCGTCAACTATTTGTGGGGACCGTGTGATGCTGCGTGGTGCGCTGGCGTTTGTGTATCAGCCCTCGTCGGACCGCAACAGCCAACCGGCTATTTCGGCGGGCACGGTGAGTCGCATCATCAGGCATGTACACCTGCACAGGCGCACAACCGGTTGGATAGACGACAACCGCGTACCTTTCCTGTCAGCCTACTACAACTGGATCGTGCTCGACAACCTGACGCTATCGAACGAAAAGCTCGACAAACTTGCAAGTGTGTTCGAAGGCAGTCAGGACAACGACCCGCTCGCTACGCCCGCCCGCCTCGTAACCGCCCCACGCGACCACACCGTAGTGTCGTACGCTAAAGTCGAATCGGCTTACAACACGGACAAGCAGTGCTGGATAAGCCAGGTGCATCTGACCATCGCGAATGAAAGCCAGTATGATGCCCAGGAATACGTGACAGAATTTCACCTGCCCGCCGGTGCTTGGATCGATGACTATTATTTGTGGATAGGCGAGGAAAAAGTGAGCGGGCTACTCGCCGAGCGACGGGCTGCAACGTGGGTATACCAGAACATTACTTCATACAGACAAGACCCGGGTATCATGTACTACCTCGATCCCGAGACGGTGGCGTTGCGTGTATTTCCGTTTGGCAGCCTCGAAAAACGGAAGACGGGATTTCAAGTGATGCACAAGGAGCCGTTCGCACTCGCGCTCGGCGACCAAATACTTCAACTCGGCACGGCGGCCGACGTGATACAGCGCCCTTTGTTGAGTTACGACAGCAACGCGGTATACCTGTCTGCCATTGCCAAGCGTCGCCTCCCTAAAGTACAACGCGAACCTGTCTATCATTTATTGTTGATGCCTCTGCCGGCAGCGAGGCCCTTTTGTCAGCCTACAAAAAAAGTATTGAGGGCTTTGCACGCAACCTCGACCTGCCCGTCCATCGTGTGAAAGTGACAGTCGGAAACGCCATATCGCGCGACGTGGCCGAGCCCGATGATATTGTGAATGCCCGGGTTGAGGGTGGCTTTTTTCTTGAACGTGCGATAGAGCGCATCTTGCTGCGCTATGAGACCGACGCGCAATTGTATCCGGTAGTCATAGCCGTCACGGATCGCTTTGAGCGCGCCATCCTGCCCGACAATTTCCTGCATTTGAAACACACCTTCGCCGAGGCTGACATTTTTTTGAACTGACCAGCGCGGGAATATTGCGGGCACATTCATACGCGGCACATGCTGCACAACAAACAGACGCAGCCTGGGGCACACGCAACAACTACGATGTGGTAGCCTGGCCAGATCAGTTGCAACCGAAAACGCTGTTGCGCCTCGACGACGAGCCCGCTATTGTACTGAAAGAAGCAACACCCGCCGTTGTCACTACCAAATTCGCACCACACGACTGGGGTGCTGCACTCACGCTCGAAGGTCTGCGGCTGTCGGCAAACCGTTACCCGGAGCGCGCGGTACTCAGTGAAAAAAGCTGGCGAAGCATGCATTTGAAACAGGCGTGATGCTGCCGAATACATCGCTGATTGCGCTTGAGAATGATGCGCAACGCAAAGCACTTTTGCAAAAGCAACAAGACTTACTCGATGGCAACGCGAACCTCGACGCATCTGACGACATCCGCAATATGAGTGAACCCGGCTTCTGGTGGATCGCCGCCATGGTGCTGTTGCTGGCAATGGCGAAAAGAAAAATGCCACTTGGTTTGAGTGGCATTTGGATGCTGTTGCGCAACTACTCTTTCTCCAGGAAAGGATAACGATAGTCTGTAGGTGGCACGAACGTTTCTTTGATAGAGCGTGCCGACACCCAGCGCATAAGGTTCATTTTGGCGCCGGCCTTGTCGTTGGTGCCGGAGGCGCGCGCGCCGCCGAATGGCTGTTGCCCTACCACGGCGCCGGTCGGCTTATCGTTGATGTAAAAGTTGCCGGCTGCGTTCACAAGTTTCTTGGTGGCCAGTTCGATAGCGTAGCGGTCGGTGGCCATGATGGAACCTGTGAGCGCGTACGGCGATGTGCGATTTACCAACTCAAGTGTGTCTTCGAAGTTGCCGGCGTCATATACGTAGAGCGTGATAACCGGGCCGAAGATTTCTTCGCACATGGTTGCTGACGACGGATCTTTGGTGACAATAACGGTCGGTTCTATAAAGTAGCCTTTTGATTTATCATATTTGCCGCCGGCGATGATTTCGTTTGCCGGGTTTGCCTTTGCCTGATCAATGTAGCCGGCGATAGAGTCGAACGCTTTCTCGTCGATGACGGCGTTCACGAAGTTGCCGAAGTCTTCCACGCCGCCCATCTTGAATGATTTCAAATCTTCTACCAGGTATTTTTTACGTCATCCCACAGGTTGGAAGGGATGTAAGCACGCGAGGCGGCGGAGCATTTTTGTCCCTGATATTCGAAGGCTCCGCGCGCGATGGCCGTAGACACTTCTTTGGCGTTGGCGCTGCTGTGCACCATGATAAAGTCTTTTCCGCCGGTTTCGCCTACGATGCGCGGATAGGTTTTGTATTTGTGAATGTTGGTGCCGATGGTTTTCCACATGCTTTGAAAAACGCCGGTGCTGCCGGTGAAGTGAATGCCGGCAAAGTCGGGGTGGTTGAAAACTACTTCGCCCACTACGGGCCCGCTTACATACACGAGGTTGATGACACCGTCGGGCAGGCCCGCGGCTTTGAGCACTTGCATGATCACATTGGCGGCATACACTTGTGTGTTGGCGGGTTTCCATACCACCACGTTGCCCATCATGGCCATGCTGGTGGGCAGGTTGCCGGCGATTGCGGTGAAGTTGAAAGGTGTGATGGCGAAGGTGAACCCTTCGAGTGGACGGTACTCTGTGCGATTCCAGATGCCGGCGCTCGACTCGGGTTGTTCATGATATATCTGCGTCATGAAATGCGCATTGAATCGCAGGAAGTCGATGAGTTCGCACGCCGAGTCGATCTCGGCCTGGTATGCATTTTTTGATTGGCCCAGCATAGTGGCCGCGTTGATGACGGCGCGGTAGGGACCGGCAAGCAGGTCGGCGGCTTTGAGGAAGATGCTGGCGCGATGTTCCCAACTGAGTGCGGCCCAGGCTTCGCGGGCGGCCAGTGCTGCCTGGATGGCTTGCTCTACATGACCTGCGTCGCCTTCATGAAAATGGCCGAGCACATGCCGGTGGTCGTGCGGTGGCGTGAGTGCTTTTGTTTTGCTTGTCCGCACTTCGTCGGCGCCGATGTACATGGGAATATCGAGCTGCTTACTACGGGCTTCGTCCAGGGCCTTCTTTAGCGCTTGTCGCTCGCGCGAACCTGGGGCATAAGACAGTACGGGTTCATTTTTTGGAACGGGAACATTATAAAAGCCTTTGGACATACCTTGTTGTAATTGTTTGTGATGTGAAATTTTTGCGATGCAAGTTAATACTTCCTGATAAAGGTGTGGGAGCCAATCATAATAATTCGCGCAACTGGCTGAGGTGCTCGATCTCATGCGTGACAACTTCCTGATGCTCACGTTTGTCGGGGTTGAAGAAGACGGTGTGTATGGACGCGTTGCGGGCGCCGGCGATGTCGGTGGCGAGGTTGTCGCCGATCATGATTACCTGGTGGCACTCCACCTTGTTGGCGCGCATGGCGTAATCGAATATTTCGCGGGCGGGTTTCTTGTGCCCGGCTCGCTGCGAGGTGACGATGTGATTGAAGTACGACGCCATGTTGCCCGCCTTGAGTTTTTGGTGTTGTATTTCTTCAAAGCCGTTGGTAACGACGGTGAGGTGGTACCTGGGCGACAGATACGCGAGGGTTTCGAGGGCGTGTGGTATAAGGTTTGTTTTTTGCGGGCACGAATAAAGGTAGTCGTGCGAGATTTGTTCGGAGAGGCCGGCGTTATACGCGTTGAAGGCTTCGAGTATTTGTTTGAATCGTTCTTTGCGTATCACGCCGCTATCGATGAGGCCGCGGTCGTAGCGGTCCCACAGTTGTGTGTTCACTTCCTGGAAGCGGCGATGGAATTGTTCGGCATCGGGTACGCCGTGGGTTGCGAGGTTGTAGTGTTGATACAGTTCGTCGAGCGTTTGCCGGGAGTTTGTTTCGTAGTCCCACAGGGTGTGATCGAGGTCGAAAAAGATGCAGCTATACATTTGGTGTTGTTTGGAGGCGTTGCGGGGTTTGCCAATTTGCGTGAGCGATTGAGCGGCCTGTCTGAGCCCGAAGTGGGTTGTGCGCAGGCCGGCGAGTAGCGAAAGCGCGGCCCTGACGGACACGGAAGGGACACGCCCCCAATGTTATTCTCAAGTTTAGAAAGGCGATTTATCCGTGAAAAAGGTTGTCGACATGTTTGGCTGATTGATCGCATGAATGTGGGGTTTTATACGCGGCGTTGCCATTCCTGCATTTTGATTTTGTTGACAGCCAACTCGCGGTTGGAAGAAAGCGTTTGAAATAGGGCCAGGTCTTTTTGCAGTTGCTGGTCTTTGCTGAGGAATCGGAAAATTTGCTGAACGATGTCGGCGACTTCGTCTTTGATTTGGTAGAACACCCAATGGTTGTAGCGGCGGAAGGTGAGGATGCCGGAATTTTTGAGGTATATCATGTGGCGCGAGGTTTTGGCCTGCGTGAATTCGAGGATGCGTTCGAGGTCGGAGATGCACATTTCGCCGTTCATCAAAATCAGATGCAAAATGCGAAGGCGGGCTTCGTCGGAGCAGGCTCTGAATATCTGCGATCCGAGGGCTAAATTGAAGTTTTTGAGGCGCATGGGGGAAAATCCGGTGGAGCCAAAGTTAGGTAAATTGGGAGTTATTTCGGGTAACTCCTATATTTGAAAACGATCATGAAAAGTAGAGGAACGAAAAATTTGCTGTTGGGCATTGTGGTGCTGCTGGCTTTGTGGCTAGGCAATGGCGTGGGCGCTTTTGCGCAATCGCAAAAGCGTGTGGTGCAACTGTCGGGTGTGATTTTTGGCGAAGACAGCCTGGCGCTGCCGGGTGTGAACGTATATGTGCCCAAGGCCGGCCGTGGAACCACCACCAACCTGGTCGGTTTCTTTTCGATGCCTGTACTTGTGGGCGACAGCATTGTGTTCAGCTCGGTGGGCTATGAACGCCGGCATTACATTGTGCCTCAGAACGCGAACGAATACACGACCATAATTGTGCCCCTGGTACACGATGTCACTTACCTGAAGGAAGTGCAGATTACGCCATTCCCCACCGAGGAAGTTTTTAAGGAAGCCGTGCTGGCGCTGAACGTGCCGCTGGAGGACGAGTCGATAGACAAGAAGAACATGAGTGCCGAGTTGCTTGCGCTGATGCTGAAAACGACGCCGATGGACGGGCCCCAAAATCAGCGATACTATTTGAACCAGTGGTCGTCTTCTCAGAGCGACAAATTTCAGCCCGTATCGAATCCATTTCTCAACCCCTTCAACTGGGTGAAGTTCTTCAACTCGCTCAAGAAGGACAAGAAGAAGTAGGGCACGTTTCTTAAAACAAGCGTGACCCAAAGAACTGCATCACCCCTCCGCGTCCTTTGTGTGCCTTCACTTTGTGCCCCTTTGCGGGAAATGGGATTCAAATACCTTTCTCGCAAAGCACGCAAAGGAAAATACAGCGCCAAGTGCGCGAAGAGGTCGTGCGACTTATCAGTTAGTGATATATTCAGCCATTGCACGCCCACGATAAGAACTGCATCCCCTCCGCGTCCTTTGCGTGCATTCACTTCGCGCCCGTTTGCGGGAATTGAATTCAGATATGAAACCTTCAATACTATGCCTTGGTTGAAAGTCTCGGTTTAAAGGGCATAGTCACACGTTGGATTATTTGACTAATAAGCGGAATTTAGATGCAACGTTTAGCCGGTATCTCCCATGAAACCAGAAACCCTTTACACAAAGAGCGGCAGTATCAACATTGCATACCAGGTTTTTGGTACGGGGCCGACGGACCTGGTGTACATTCCCGGATGGGTTTCCAACATCGACTTGATGTGGGCCTGCCCCGAGTTGGTCGACTTCCTGTGTGAGCTGGGTAAAATCGCGCGCGTGATCTTGTTCGACAAGCGCGGCACGGGCTTGTCGGATCGCATTGTAGAGCTCTCCACCATCGAAGAACGAATGGACGACATCCGCGCGGTAATGGATGCAGTGGGTTCGCAGAAAGCAATCTTGTTCGGCCATTCGGAAGGTGGTTCCGTATCGGCGCTATTTGCCGCCACGTATCCTAACAGAACCATCGGACTTATTGCATTTGGCATTTTTGCAAAGCGACGGTATGCGGCCAACTACCCATGGGCGCCAACCGACGAAGAGCGGCAAAAGACTTACGATATGATCGAAACGAGTTGGGGAAGCGGCAATATGCAACTGGAGTCGCTGGCTCCTTCCAAGGCGAGCGACAAGCGATTCATGGATTGGCTGGCCGATTATTTCCGATCAGGCGCCAGCCCGAGTGCCGCCATGGTGCTTACCAAAATGAACACACAGGTCGACATTGTGGACGTGCTCAGCTCCATCAAGGTGCCCACGCTGCTGATGCAACGCACCGGCGACATCGATGTGAAGATTGAAGAGGGCCGCTTCATTGCGGAGCGCATCGAGAACGCAAAGTTCGTAGAGTTCGGCGGCAACGATCATCTTTTCTGGGTAGGCAACACCGGAGAGGTACTCGGCGAGATGATAGCATTCATACGGGGGGCCGACACCCGGCAAAGCTACCAGGAGCGACTGTTTACCATTGTGGCTGCGCAGGTACGTTCAAAGCACGAGGAACATACCGACCTGCCGCAGATATTCGACAGGATAGTGGCGCAATACCGCGGCAAGACAATACCGTATCAGGACGCCGACACATTCATCTCCATTTTTGAAGGGCCAAGCAAAGCAGTGCATTGCAGCGTGGATCTGGCTAACGTATTGCGAAGCCTCAACGTCGATGTTTCCTTAGGCATTCACATACGCGAAGGTGTAATCAATGAGACACACTTCATAAGCGCGCCTACCGAGGCATTCATCGAGTCGCTGCTCGGGCAGGCAGGCGTGTATGAGATTGTGATTACACCGAGTGTGAAAGCGCTGCTGTCTGGCGCGGGTCTGCAAATAGCAGCTCATAAGGGGGTCATGCGGTCGTCGACAGGCGAACTGGTGCCGCTGTTTATGGTGGTAGACCATTTGCGCAGCAAAACCAGCATCGACCATATAATGCACGCAAACATTCCTCGCCAGGACTCTTTCCTGGAGAACGTGCTCCAGGTAATCGAAAACCATTTTCAGGACGAGTGGTTCGGCGTGGAGCGCTTGTGCAAGGAGGTGGGTGTGAGCGAGCGTCAGTTGCAGCGCAAACTCAAAGCCGTTACTAACAAATCACCGAGCCAGTTGATCTCGTCTGTGCGGCTGCATCGTGCCAAAGAATTGTTGTTGGGTCAGAAAAGCAACGTGGCAGAAGTGGCCTTTCGGACAGGGTACACCAGTCCGTCCTATTTCACCAAGTGCTTCAAGCGCGAGTTTGGAGAAAGCCCCTCCCGTCTCGTGCAGAAGTTGGTCTCCTGAATGTCGGCCGCGTTATAGTCAATTGCGTACCCTGAAAACATCAATGCTGAAGCACTATTCCTGTTATAGCTGTCACCAGCCGGAAAAGCAACTCGCTATTAATGGCTACATCGCAAAAGTGCAATATTGTCGCGTTGCGGCCACCTATGTCGGAAAAGTGCAAGCGCGAGGAAAGCTTTCCGAAAATGCAGGTTGTCGGAATTGTTATCATATTCTCCGGATTAGTGATCGCAGCGTGTGCGTGCCGCACACTAGTTTTGCATCGGGAATAATAATAACAACAACAACGAATGAGAATCACAAAAAGAATCGCGCTCCTTATAGGCGTTCTCAGTGCCCTGATTGCCGCGCATAGCATAGCGCAGCACAGACCATTGGCCGGCCCTCGTGCGAAGAACCATCAAACGGGTCAGCACGAGCCGTCGCGCGCTACCGCGATGGTGCGCAGCCACATGCGCAAGCACCTTACAGGTCC
>JAAURZ010000057.1 GCA_012031955.1 Bacteroidia bacterium | reverse complement strand
GCCGCCGCCGTAGACTTAACACATCACGTCGCGTTCAGCATGATGTGGCCACAATTCGTAGCGGCGGAAACGCAGATAGTGCGGCAAGCCACGACGCCTGGTCATAGGCGTTGGTGGCGGCCTGACAGGCTTGCTGTATTTGCTGAGCCACGGCAGGGTCTTGCGTGGTGGCGAGTACAGTGCCATAAAGATTGGCCTTGATGCGCACGTTGTCGATTTGCTGCGCGGCTTCCCACACTGCGTCGGCAGTGCCTTTGGTAATGGCGGTCTGGATCAACTCAGATACTGCGATGCCTACGTTCACATTCGCATCTTTGAGCATGGGTAACAAGATGGAGCGCGACTGGTCGAGTGGTACGGGTTGCAGTGCCCTCACTATGCTCACGCGTACACGGTAGTCCTGCTCTTGTTCGGCGAGATTTTTCAACGCGGCCAATACTTGTTCTCCTTTTATTTTTCGCAGTGCGAGTACGGATGCCATACGCACTTCGGGCAATGGGTCTGTGCAGGATTGCAGCAATACATTCCGTGCAGAGTCGATTACCGCGCGGGTGCGTGCAAAAAAATGAGCTGCACCAAGCCGCATGGCTTCGGGTTTACCGGGTTGCAGGCAACGCACAGCCCAGGTGGTGACTGTGCTGTCCGTATTTCCCGCCAGGGCCATCCTGTAAAGCATCCATGCGAATCCGGGCTGGTCGGCGTAGGCGGTGGCAGCCGCAAGACTGGCTGACTTTTGTTTACCGTATCCTTCCAGCATCGTCTGCAGTGTGGCTGAATCTTTCTCTGTCAAAAATGACGTAGCAAGTGCATCGCCAGCCAGCGAGGAGGAGGTTTGCCCGAGCGCCAATGCGGCGGCTTTCCTGACGGAAGACACGGGGTCGTGAAGGCATCGCGTCAGCACACCCACCGCGGCTGAATCCTGAACCGAGGCAAACGCGAAGGCGGCGCGTTCGCGATACAATGCATTTTCATGAGTGAGGTATGGCAGCAGGCTGTCAGTTGCGCGTTTGTCCTGGTAGTCGGCAATCCGTACCAGATCCGGGTCGACAAAGATGTTGGATTCTTCATGACGTGATGTGCATGCAAGGAGAAGGCAGGAGGCGACGGCGATGATGGCCACAGATAGCGGATACAGTTTCATGTTGTCTCAGATGTAAGTTTGACCACTCTTGGCTGCGCGTACCACGTCATCGAATTCAAGACCGGCACTTTTGATGGAATATAAAAGCAGCTTGATCTCCTTCACATGAACGCGCCCATCTACTTCCGACATTCTGTACAGCAGTGCGAATGTCTTCAGCTTTTCTTCGAGCGTGCAGCAACTGATCAGGTCTATGCCAGTCTGGTAGATTTCGCGCTCTTTCTTGTGACGCAAGCTGTTTTCAAATGCCTCAACCAGGTCGGCGGATATGCGCTCCCTTTCAACAATTGCCTTGAAAGCCACCAGCTCAGCCGTATCGCGGTCGCCGTCTATACCGATAAGCATGTGCAACAAGTGGAGTAAGCTCAGTTGGCAGTTTTCAGACATGGGGTTCGGATTCCACATCCAATATAAGGCATGAAGTTCACTCCATCACATATGGAGCGTCGAAGGTTTTCAGGAAAGCGTCTGATAAACAAGCAGGGCCGACAAGTATGCCAGCGTGGTCATATATACAAGCTGGATGATCGGCCACTTCCAATGTTTGGTTTCGCGGTAGACCACCGCAAGGGTGCTCATGCACTGCATGGCGAATGTGTAAAACACCAGCAAAGAAAAGCCCACCGCAGGCGTGAAGCGTGGACCACCGGTGGCAGGATTCCGCTCTTGTCGCATCCTGCTTTTGATGGTGGCCTCGTCATCTTCGTTTACGCTGCCTATGCTGTAGATTGTGGCCATTGTGCCAACGAACACTTCGCGCGCGGCGAAAGATGTGATCAGGGCAATGCCGATTTTCCAGTCGTAGCCCAGGGGACTGATGGCCGGTTCGATTGCCTTTCCTATAAGGCCCGCATACGAGTTTTCCAGTTTGAACGCCGATATGCGATCTTCGAGCTGTTGTTCGGTAAGCGCCGTGGCAGACGGATCGGCCAATACGTATTTCTTTGCATTGCTCAGTTTATCACCCGGGCCATAGCTGGCGAGTACCCAGAGCACGATGGAGATGGCGAGAATTATTTTGCCAGCCTCGAACACAAAAGCTTTTGTTTTTTCTACAATCGTAAGCCCGACGTTAGACCATTTTGGCCACCGATAGGTGGGCAGCTCCATGATGAGATAGCTGCGCTCTTTCACTTTGATCAACACCTTCATGACCCAGGCGGATATGAGGGCCGCACCGAAACCAAGAAGGTACAACGCCATAAGGGCAAGACCCTGCAGGTTGAAGAAGCCGATCACTTTTTCGTCGGGCACTATCAGTGCGATGAGAATTGTAAACACGGGTAGCCGTGCCGAACAACTCATGAGCGGGGTTACCAGTATGGTGATGGTGCGCTCCTTCCAGTTGTCGATGGTGCGGGTGGCCATGATGGCCGGAATGGCACATGCAACGCCGGACATAAGCGGCACCACACTCTTGCCGTTGAGCCCGAACTTGCGCATGATCTTGTCCATCAGGAAAACGACGCGCGCCATATATCCCGACTCTTCGAGGATGGCGATAGCAGCAAAGAGAATGGCAATTTGCGGAACGAAGATCATGATGCCGCCAATGCCAGGCACGATGCCATCGGCCAACAAGCTCGTTAATGGTCCATCGGGTAATGTGCGAGTCAACCATTTGCCGAAGCTTGCGAAAATCAAGTCGATCAAGTCCATCGGAAATTCGGCCCACGCAAAAATGGATTGGAAGATGAGAAACAGCACCGTTAAAAAAATGGCATAACCCCACACTTTATGCGTAACGATCTTGTCAATTCTGGAGGAGTTTTTCTTCCAAGGCAATTCTTTTGCCTGTATGGTAACGGCGTTCAGCAAGTCCTGAATGAAGCCGTATCGCTGAATGGTTTCGGCGCCCTGAAACTTTCCCGGAAAATGCTGGTTACGTTCTCGTATTTCGCTTACCACGCGCTGCTGCTCTTTGCTAAGAAAGTCCAGCGATTGCGGTTGTTCAAGAAACTGGAGGGCTTCATAGTCGTTGTCGACGCCGAGTGAGGCGCGCAGGTCTTTAATGGGTTGATGCGCCTCTTTCCAGATATGAAAGATTGGCTGCCCGGCAGGCTTCAAAGGTTCGCTAAGCTTTGCCTTGAGCTCCGCCGTGCCCTGACCGCTGCGTGCGTTGAGCGGCACCACCGGGATACCCAGCTTCTGCGACAAAAGTTTGAGATCGTAGCTGATGCCCGCCTTGGCCACCAGGTCCATCATGTTCAATACGAGTATTACCGGGAGGCCAATGTCAATCACCTGCGTTGCGAGCAGCAGTCCTCTTTTCAGGTTGGTAGCGTCGGCCACTACCACAATCTTGTCGGGGCTGTTGGGAGAGTTGTGATCGAGCAGCACCTCAGCGACAATACGCTCGTCGAGGCTGCGGGGGTAGATGCTATATGTGCCCGGCAAGTCGACAATTTCCGCCTGGGCGCCATCCGGAAGGTTCGAGTAACCTGAACGTTTATCTACCGTTACGCCTGGGAAGTTGCCGATCTTTTGGTTGAGTCCGGTAAGGTGATTGAACAGCGAAGACTTTCCGGAATTGGGGTTTCCAACCAATACGATTCGAAGCTTCTTGGCGCCGGACATGAAGGACTAGTTAAGAATGGAAATGGTGTCGGCCTCCTCCAGCCGCAGTGATAGTTCGTAACCCGAAACGCTAATACAAACTGGGTCGCCAAAAGGAGCCGTGAAATTGAATTGGATGACGGCACCGGGAAGGCATCCCATCTCCATCAGCTTTATCGACAACTGCTCGTCAGTAAATCCCGCAATTACGCCCACCTCGCCCGGTTTCATGGTGGATACGGTTCTGCCTCCTCCCTCCATTCTTATTTAGATTAATTTTAAACTGGGCAAATATAGACGGCATTTCGTTGGCAAGCAATGATTTAAGTCACGATTGTCTCAGCCGGGTTTAGTGGCTATATTAAGCCCTATGGAGAAGAAAAAGCGGAAGAAAGTGAAAGACCACGATGCCAAAAAAGAACAGCCTAAAGCGCAGCAAACTGCACCTGATGAAGAAAAGCCGTTTGATTTCGGGGGTCTGCCGGACCGCGACTTAAAAAAGAACCTCGGCTGCGGCGGCTAACCACGCCGTTGGTCATTCCCACAATAAAAACAGCATGACAAAAGAAAATAGAACCGCCATTTCGGAAGACTGGCTGGCAACGATGCTGGCATTTGCAACGGTGTTCGTGGTCTTGGCGGGTGTGCGCGTTTCCATGCCATCGATGAGTTGGACCACAGCCAGAGATTTGCCTGCCCTCTTCGACGGCCACACGCTGGCCGCACTTGGTAGTTTGTGGATCATTGGCGCCGCCACGGTTGTGGCGATCACGTTGCTTAAACGAGAGCGGTTGTCGCTCGCGCTTGTTCCTGGTTTTACGTTCATCTTTTTGATAACAGTGGTGGCGCAACTGCTCACGGGCCTGCAGGCTATTAGAGACTTGGGCCTTGAGATTGTTCTTTTCAGTTTGCTCATCGGCCTTGTCATTTCTAATGTTGGAAAAGTACCGACGTGGGTAACGCCATGGGTGCAGACTGAGTTGTACATCAAGATCGGACTGGTGCTGCTGGGGTGCAGCATCATCTTCCAAGACATCGTGCAGGCCGGGTCGCTTGGCCTGCTGCAGTCGATCGCCGTGGTGCTGGTGGTCTGGCAATTTGCATTCTGGATCGGTCGCAAATTCAAGTTGGACGATGAGCTTCGGGTTATGCTGTCGAGCGCGGTAGCAATATGCGGCGTGTCTGCTGCTATCGCTACGGCTGGTGCCATTAAGGGCGACGGCAAAAAGTTGTCGTATGTAATTTCGCTTGTGCTCATTACAGCCATTCCAATGATGTTGATAATGCCTTACGTATCAAAAGAACTCGGGCTGCCGGCGGCTGTGGCGGGTGCGTGGTTGGGTGGCACCATAGATACAACGGGCGCCGTGGTGGCCGCTGGTACGCTGCTCGGCGAAGAGGCCCTGCGCTACGCTACGATCGTAAAGTTCTCACAGAATGTTTTGCTGGGTATTGCTGCCTTCGCCATTTCTCTTTACTGGACCTACTCGTCGCAGCAACGCGAAGAGAAGCCAAGCCTGAAAACAATCTGGGAGCGTTTCCCTAAATTTGTATTGGGTTTTGTGCTTGTCTCTTTGCTGTTTTCGTTCGTGCTTTCGCCCGAACTGGTTGCCGCTGTAAAGCAACCCATCAAAGGCATCCAGACTTTTTGGTTTGCACTCGCGTTCACATGTATCGGTCTGGAGACCAAATTCACTGATATTTTCAAACTTGACAACGGACGCCCCGCATACGCGTTTCTTATCGCGCAACTTTTCAACATCGTGTTTACCCTTGCCGTTGCGTGGCTGATCTTCGGCTAGTTAGTTGCCCGGCGAACGCGCAGGCAAGTCGACAACGAGCGTGCTCGGCTTGCGCAACAATGTTGAGCTGACTGTATGGCCTCGTGTAATTGCTGCAAGCCTGGAACCCTTTCTGCCCATCGACGATGTGCCGGTGATTTGTTCAATCGCTTTGCTCAGCAGCGGCTCGTTGGCATTGCCGAGCGGGAACAGGTATAGGCTGTTGTCTTCGTCGAGTATGTCAGGTACAAAACCTTCGGTGTAGTCAGATTGTCCGAGGCTGTTGAATATCTTCACGACGATTGGTTGCATGCCCCAGGTGTTGTCCGGATTATTTTCCTCAAAGAGCGAAATGGAGCCCACGTTTTTGCCTACTGTTACGTCGCCTATAAGCACCACATCCATATAGGCACGCAGGCCGTTGATAACAAGCTCGCTGGCCGAGGCGGTGCTTGAGCCGGTGAGAACATACAAACGACCTGATGTTTGGCTCCCGATGTTTTCGGCTTTGCTGGTGAAATAGGTGTTTAGAAAGTCTGCGCCCAATTCCGGGTCGGCCAAAATCTCTTTGGTAACGGCTTCGTTGTATTCGCGCTTGGCAAACAGCGTCGTGCCACTTACGCCGGGCGCTATCTGGCTCGCGAGATTTACGGCCGACGATTCGGAGCCTCCGCGATTGAAGCGGAGATCGAGTATCAGATCGGTGATGCCGGCACTCTTGAATTCGCTGAAAATGTTGTCCATTTCGGCGTTGTAGCTCGCAGCGCCGCCCGACGGCCCGTCAGAGAAAAAGTTATAAACGTAATACCCGATCTTCTTGTCGCCGGTATCGATAATGGTGCGAAAGTAATTGGGATTCTCGGCGTATTCAACGGGTGTTAATGAGCGTGTTTCGGCGGGCAGAAATGTTTCGTTGTCGATGTCGAGCGCCTCGAACTGAATGGTATAGGGGCTACTTGTGGCGCCAAGCAACTCACTGTAGTTTGTATCCGTAATTTGCTGGCCATTGATGTGAGTGATGACGTCGCCACGTTTGAGTCCCGCGTCTTCGGCCGGCGAGTTTGGCTTAATATAAAGCACCTGGGCTATTACATTCGAGCTTCCCTGAGATTCATAGTAAAGTATCAATTCATAGCCGGCCTCTTTAGTTACACCTTCCAATGAATTCAACAGCTCGATGAAGTCATCCTGAATCCAGGAAAAGCGATCATCGCCCGACAGCAAAGACGCAAAGAAGGTGTCCGGCTCCTGGTTCTTGTTTGGCTTGGCTGGCAGGTCATCGTGCCAGTAATACCAGAAGTCCATCTGATCGTAAATCCAATTGTTCACATGCGCATTCGGATTCGGATCCGGGTCGTCGTCGTTGCAGCCGGCAAAAACTGTTAGCGTCAACAACACTGCAATCAACATTGTCCAGCGAATGCGCAATCTGTATTTCAGTTTCATAAGGTCCGGAAAAAATTAAGTAGACTGCAATTTGGAGAATAAAACAGTAAATCAACAACGCTGCCGGCCGATTGTTATTTCTGTCAGGGCTGTTAAATGCTTTCGGCTACAAACACGCGCTTTACCCTTTCGCTGGTGTTGGTAAGTATTTCGTAGGGAATTGTATTGGCCCATTGCGCAACGTCCGCGATGGGAAGTTCATCGCCGAAAATGACTACTTCGTCTCCTTCCTGCACGTCGATGCCGGATACATCCACCATCGTCATGTCCATACACACATTGCCGACCACAGGAGCAAGTTTTCCGTTAACAAGTACTTTTCCTACGCCATTGCTGAAAACGCGACCAAACCCATCTGCATAACCCAACGCAATTGTGGCGGTACGCATGTGCGCATCGGCCTTTCCCTTACGGCCGTAGCCGATGGTTTCGCCCGCCGCGATTTCTTTTATTTGCGACACAACGGTTTTGAGGGTGGCCACCGGTTTGAGTGGATGTTGTCCTGATGTTGGATCGATTCCGTAAAGCCCTATACCAAGACGCACCATGTCGAGTTGCCATTGGGTGTGGCGAAGAAGACCGGGCGAGTTGAGAATATGAAACAGGGGCTTGTACCCGATGGCGCCGGCAATGCTTTCTGCAATACGCATAAACTGTTGAGCCTGCGACTTGGTAAAATCGTCGTGTGCCTGGTCGTCGGCGCCGCTGAGGTGGCTGAAAACAGAAGCAACGTGCAGGTTCGGAGTTGCAGCAAGGAGCCTGGTGAGTTCCTCCAGTTGCCCTGCGTCGAAGCCGAGGCGATGCATGCCCGTGTCAATCTTCAGGTGAATTTTGATTTTTTCTCCTTTCAGGAAATCAATCAATGCGTGAAGTATCCTGAAACTGTAAATCTCCGGTTCAAGGTGGTAATGCTGTATTGACGCGAAGCTTTCTGCCGATGGGTTCATCACCAAAACCGGCAGCGTGATGTTGTGCTTGCGTAACTCAATTCCTTCATCGGCGTAGGCGACACCCAGGTAGTCTACTTTGTGATACTGCAGCAGGTTGGCCACCTCGGCGCTTCCGCTTCCATACGCAAAGGCTTTTACCATCACCATCATTTTGGTGGAGGGCAGAAGCAACGACCTGATGTAGTTCAGGTTATGAACCATTGCATCAAGATTGATTTCCATTACCGTGCCATGCACCTTTCGCTGCAGCACAGCCAATATCTTTTCAAAGCGGAACCGTCGCGCGCCTTTCAGCAAAATAACGGCGTCGTGAAAGTCGTCACGTCGGATCGCATGCAGGAAAGCGTCGGTGTCGGCGAAGAATTGCGACGGCATGGTAAAGAAGCCAGCATGCTGCTGCAGTTGCTTGCCGATGCCGACGACCTTGTCGATGCCGCTGTTGTTCACCAGTTCGGCAATACGGGTCACTAATAAGGAATCTTCGAGCCCCGACTGCAGTATGTCCGACAGGATGAGGATTTTTCTTTTTTTCTGATGTTGCCCCGCAAGGAAGTCGAGACTAATTCGCAACCCGCTCAAGTCGTTGTTGTATGAATCGTCGATCACATAACAGCCGTTGATGCCTTCTCTCAGCTTCAATCGCATTGGAATACTTCTGAGAACCCTGAGGCGCTCTTGTATGCGTGCCGGCTCGTAACCCAACAACAGCATCACGGCAACTACATGCATTGCATTTTTCAATCGAGGCTTTGTCGTCGAAATGCAGCTCAAGAGAAAACCGGCTGCCTTGATGGGTGATCTCGTACTTTCGCTTGCCGAGTACTGCCACGTGGATGTGCGCATCGGCGGAAGTACCCCAGCTACAGGTGGCAATCGACGTATGTTTTAGTTCCTCATGAATCAATTCGTGGTCGGCGCAATACACAAGCTTTCGCACATGCGAAAACAATTTCAACTTTTCCCGAATCTTCTGACGCGTGTCGGCAAAACCCTCGTCGTGACTCGGACCGATGTTGGTGAACACGCCCAGCGTGGGCTGAATGACTTCTGCAAGGTGGAGCATCTCTCCTGCAGTTGATATGCCCGCCTCAAAAATGCCGAGCTGGTGATGTGCCTGGATCTGGAGTACCGACAAGGGTACACCTAGCTGCGAGTTATAGCTGCCTGGGTTTTTCACAATGCTGGTGTCGGGCGACAGCACCTGGTAGAGCCATTCCTTCACAATCGTT
>JAAURZ010000056.1 GCA_012031955.1 Bacteroidia bacterium | reverse complement strand
TCACGGTGCTGCTGTTTATATTCAACCGTATCAAAATATTTGCTTACCACCCTTACCCTATCAGGGTCACCTACGGTGATGATGGTTGAAGCTATTTCTTCGGGCCTCAGGTTGAGGTGGTATACAGCCCCTCTTTTATTGATGATGAGTTCTGATTCTGCAATCGGCAACATAAAGCAGTATGTTTGGTAAAGATATGCTTACTAAAAGTAGAAAATCTTAGCGCCCTTGTTTAGCTTTTCTCTTTCTGGAAAATCACTTACTTTTGCTGCCCTGAAATGGTACTGTGGCCGAGTGGCTAGGCAGAGGTCTGCAAAACCTTTTACAGCGGTTCGAATCCGCTCAGCGCCTCAAACACTTTAAATTGAAGTAAACCTCAAAATGTAAATTTTGAGGTTTTTTTATGTCTATATATAATCGAACTGCATCAAATCATATCAAATTGAATGCAGATAAGGAATGCTTTCGATGACATACTGGATAGCGAAAAAGTGCTGTCCGATTTGTCGCCAAAAGTTTTTTGAGCGATGCGTTTAAAGATGGGTACAATGACATTTTGAAGAATCGTTGTGAGACGCTCAAGAAAACTTCATAGTGAAGTCCATTGGACGAGACACCGTCAGGACAGAAAATGTGGCGTTTGGGCGGTTTTCCGCATGCCTCCCAGGCAATTCTGACATCTTAAAAATACCTCGGCTGTTTCTTCCTTGATCTTTTCTCAATCACGCGATAGTTCACCATCAATTCATGCGAGCCGCTGTTGATGCGACTGAGTTCCGACGTTGTGGAAAAGTCGTAGGCATACCCAACCTGCAATTGCTTGGTGACCTGAAACTGGAGCAGCGCATCCAGCGATTCGAACGAGCGCCACGATAAGCCGACCCACATTATTTCATTCATGAGCAAGTTGAGATTCAGGTCGACTTGTATAGGGGCACCAGCCACACCCTTTACTAGCACACTAGGCTTGAGTTTAAGTTGACGGTCAAGCGTAAATACGTAACCGCTGCTAAGGAAGTAGTGTCGTACTATTCTTGAATCTGAATCGGGGTTCTTTCTGTCAAAGCGGTTCTGTAAGAGCTGTGGTACAGAGAAGCCAACGTAGAATTTGTTGGTGTAGTAGAATACGCCCGCCCCGATATTCGGGTGGGTCTCCTTGATATCGCCGGTGGCAAATGCAGGGTCGGTATCGGAAATCAGACTATACTGTGCATTGTAGGTAGTGAAGCCGGCCTGCAATCCCATCGCCAGGCGTCCGCCATTGTAAAATGGAATAGTATAAGAGTACGAATTATAGACGCCGGTTTGCTTCGTTACGCCGATCTTGTCGTGGAGGAGCAACAACCCGATGCCTACCCGTTGGTTGCGCGTTGGCGTGTGCATGCTTAGGGTTTGCGTACTCGGTGCCCCATCAATACCCGCCCATTGCTTGCGCGCGAGCGCCGTGAAGCTCATCGTTCGGTGACTGCCTGCGTATGCGGGGTTGATCGCCAGTTGATTGAACATGTATTGCGTGAACATCACCTGTTGCTGGGCAACCAAGGGTGTGGCAAGCGTCGCCAGCGTGATGGCAATTATGAGTTTCGAGAATTTCATTGTCATGGTCAATGTCTTTGCATTATCTTTTTACAATCACGTATCCTGTGAGCGGTTTGCGGTCTTTAATCTTGATCACATAGAAGTAGGTGCCGTCCGGAACGTCCTGATTGCCGAGCAACAGCTTTCCGTTTGCTTCACCCTTCCAACTGTTATCCTGGTTGTTGTAGCCGGTAGTTTCAAAGACTACGTTACCCCAGCGATTTACCACCTTCACTTCATTGTCGGGGTGATAATCGATTCCTTGAATCTTCCAGAAGTCGTTGTTGGCATCACCATTCGGTGAGAACCCTTTGTCGGGCACAATGTCACAAGGTTCCGCGTCGAGGTAGTCCGGTGTTCCGTCCTCATCGCAGTCGTCGTCTGTTGGGTCACCATTTTCGTTGCCGTCCTCATCTTCGGTGAGTATGCCGTCGCCATCGTCGTCGTTATCCAGGTAGTTGGGCGTGCCGTCGTTATCCGTGTCATCATTTTGAGGATCCTGGCGTTGTCAGGATCTTCATCGATCGTTGAAATGCCGTCACCATCGTCATCCGTGTCGAGATAGTTCGGCGTGCCGTCGCCGTCAGTGTCGTCGTTGTCAAAAATGCCATCCTGGTTGATGTCTTCATCGATGTCCAACACCCCGTCGCCATCTGAATCATTGTTGTTGAACAGGAAAGTCAGCGTTACTGTTTGCGCGGTCACGCCGCCCATATTGTCGGTGGTAGTCACCTCAAACGTGTAGGTGCCGTCCTGCAACGCTTCCGGGTCACCGACGGAGATCGTCCCCGATGCAGGGTCGATGGTAACGCCCGCAGGCAGCACACCGCTGGTGACGACTGCAGAAGTAATTGGTCCGTCGCCATCCGCTACCGATGCCAACACGTCGTTGGTTTCGTATTCGTTGACATTCAACGCAGGAGCTACAGTGTACACAGCCTCTGCATCCCCACCGAATGTCAGCGTGATGGTTTGAGTGGTAGTACCCCCGTTGCCGTCAGTCGTGGTGATCATAAAACTATAAGTGCCAGGTTGTATAGCGTCAGCATCCGACACCGTGATGGCTCCGGTTGTGCTGTTGAGTGTAAGGCCGGGAGGGAGACTACCGCTTGATAACGTAGCACTCACAATTCCGCCGTCGCTGTCCAGGACAGTCGCGATGACATCGTTATCAGCGTAATTGTCGATGTTCTTGGCAGGGGCGATGGTGTACACTGCTTCACTGTCGCCAGTGAAAACGAGCGTCACCGTGGACGTGGACTCGCCGCCATCGGCATCAATGGTAGTTACTCCGAATGTGTAGGTACCTGCAGCAAGGACACCTGCATCAGCAACAGTGATTGCCCCAGTAACCGCGTTCAGCGTCACCCCAGTGGGGAGCGAACCCGAAGCGATCACCGCACTCACGATATTTCCATCGGCGTCCGTAACAGTAGCCAACACCTCACTGTCTGCATAGCTATCGACATTTTGCGGAGCATTGACTACATAAGCAGCTTCGTTGTCGGTGTCGAACACCAAAGTAACAGTATGCGTGGATTGTCCGCCATCTTCGTCAGTGGTGGTAACTGTGAAGGTATAAGTTCCTGCAACTAATGCATTAGCGTCTGTCACTGTAATGGCTCCAGTCACCGGGTTCAATGCTACACCAGCAGGCAGGCTTCCCGAGGCGATGACCGCGTTTGCGACGTTGCCGTCCGTGTCTATTACCGAGGCGAGCAGATCATTGTTGTTGTAGCCATCAACGTTTTGCGGAGCATTGACGGTGTAGATCGCTTCGTTGTCCGTGTCGAACACCAGGATGACGGTGTGCGTAGATTGGCCACCATCCTCGTCTGTAGTGGTAACCGTGAAAGTATAAGTTCCAGCGACGAGAGCATCGGCATCGGTTACTGTGATGGCACCCGTTGCCGGATTCAAAGAAACCCCGGCCGGGAGCGAACCCGAAGCGATAACTGCGCTTACGATGTTTCCGTCGGCATCAGTTACGGACGCGAGCACATCGCTGTTCGCATGGCTGTCGACATTACGAGCCGCGTTGACGGTGTAAACCGCTTCGTTATCGGCTGTGAAAACTATGGTTACCGACTGTGTTGTCTTTCCACCATCTTCGTCGGTAGTGGTGATGCTGAATGTTGTCGATCCGGCCACGATGAGCGTAGCGTTGCTTACAGTGATGGCGCCGGTCGTAGCGTTCAACGCAACACCAGCCGGGAGTGAACCCGAAGCGATAACTGCGCTTACGATGTTTCCATCGGCATCAGTTACGGATGCGAGCACGTCACTGTTTAGATAGCTGTCACGATTGCGGCTGCGTTGACGGTGTAGATGGCTTCGTTATCGGCTGTGAAAACTATCGTTACCGATTGCGTGGTCTGACCACCTTTATTGTCAGTGGTGGTTATGCTGAAGGTTGTGGAGCCCGCGATCAATGAGGAAGGTGTACTTACTGTGATGGCTCCCGTTGTCGCATTGAGCGCTACGCCGGCTGGAAGTGTTCCGCTTGAAACCGTAGCCGAGACAATTGCGCCATTGGCATCGGTCACCGTCGCGAGTACGTCGCTTGCCAGGTAGCTGTCTACGTTTCGTGCAGGGTTAGTCGTGTATACTGCCTCTGCCTCGAGTGGGATGAGGGCCTGTGTAGCCGCCGTGTTATTGTTGCCGGCAATGTCTTTGCAGCTGTGCTGGGATATCAATGGTTACGTCGCCTGAGCCATTCGGTGTAATATCAGCGTGGTAGGTGTTTCCGTCTACTGTCACGAAGTTGGACGATGTCGCATTGGCGATGACAAGATCGGTTGTGGTGAAACCAATTACGTTTTCACTAAATTCAAATGTGACTGTAAAGGGAACGCCGTTTTCCGCTATCGTGGGTTCACCCTGAATGTCGATGGAAGGCGGATTCGTATCGATTGTCAGTTCGTTGTTGGTAAGGTCATCAACGGAAGTAACACCGTTGGAAATTGTGGCGAGTACGGAATACACACCATCAGGTGTAATAGGGTTCGATCCGGGTACCACAAGGGTCCAGGTTGTTCCTGAGATGGAAAGGTTGCCATCGCCGAGTGCATAGGTAACGCCGTCGACTGTGACTGTGAGTGTCTGACCGGTAACGAGATTGGCAGACCCGGTGATTGTCGGCGTGCTCTGATTGGTTATCTGGCTGTTGACGGTCGGTTGTGCCGGCGGATTGAGTTCGATGGTTACGGTGGTTGTCGTGGGACATGCACCACCGAAAGCGTAGGTAACTGTATAGGTATCTACAATTGAAGCGGAAAGGTCAATGGTTCCGGTTGCTGCATCAATCGTGAGGCCGCTTGAAGAAGAAAACGTGCCGCCGCTGAGGCCGGTGATCACTGGCGTCGGATCTGTGCCGGTTGTGTAGTAGGTAGGATTGGCGTAACCGATTGTCGTATTATCTACACACACGGTAGTGACATCATTTTCACCGGTCTCGGTAGGATTTCCATCGCCATCAGGATCGGGATTGATGCCGGCATCCGAGAAGTCCTGGTTGTCTAGTGTAACCGATACGCCATCGTTCGGTGCTGTTAAACTCGTCGACACGACCGCCTGGTTTCCATATGCCGGGCTCGTGGCGCCCGACATGTCCAATCGAACCGTAAAACGAATTACCACGCTCGCACCCACGGCGAGTTCAGTATCAATCGTAGATGCCGAAGTTTGCAACATTGCCTGGTCGGCATTGCCGTTGTAGGTGGCGCTGAGACCTCCGGTGGAGAAGGAACCACTGATCAAGGCGGGAGCAACCTGTAGCGATACCGTTGCTCCGGACGGTAGCCCGGCCGTGAGGTCGTCAATGATCTGAAGGTTTGGTGCCGGGTTCGTCGTGCTGTAGTTCGTCACATGAAGGTCAAATACCACGTCGAAGATCGAACCGCTAATGTTGTTTATGCTCACTGCATTTTTCGCAATGCCCACGTCGCCGGGACATAACGAAATGGTGAGAGGAAATGACTGTTCTGAGGGTATACAGCCGGAGAGTGCACCTGCCGCCGTGTATATACCAGGATTCGTCACAGAAAGACTTGCAGATGTCTGCCCAGGCATTAACACGCCGTCACGAAACCATTGATAAGAGTCGAAGCCGGTAGCTGTAAGTGTAACAGGCAGGTTATCCGGAATACAAGTGGTCGAATTATATCCATTCGGACTTTCAACCACGGGTGCCGTTGTAAAGCCGGAGAAAAACCCAGCCGCACCGATGTTGTTACTCTCAGCCGTAAGCGCCACACGGAGGGGGCGGGGGCTCTCCACACGTATGTCGCCAGTATAGCCTGCTACTTTGTATGTCACATACTTGGTGTTACCCGTTACTGCCTTTGCTTGCGATGTGATGTCTGTGGTTACGCCCAACTGGTCGGTAATCGTAACGGTAGCGCCTGCCTCGCCTATGATTTGTACCGTGGCATTGCCGAGTTGATCGATGTCCGGAAGGTCTACGTTTGTACCGCCCAGGCACAAGACAGGAGGAACATAATTAAGTCCGTTCTGTCGTTCATTGGTGTCGGCCACGCCGTTTAGCCCCTGGTATACGTACACAGGTTGGTTTGCCTGCAGGTATAAGTTCTGGTTGGCTGTATAGTGGGTATAGTTCAGCCGGTAGTAGTCGCCGGCGTTGAGTGGTGTCACATTAACGGGTGTACCGCTTCCGTTAACATAGATGTTCGTGCCATCGACACCTGCCACCACGATGACGTTCTCGTTGGCCGTTCCTTGTCCTTTGATCAGTATATATTCAAAGCCGGTCTCTTCAATGGGCGCGATCTGGTCGATCCCGATGTCGCGTCCTTGTTGCGTTCCTCCGGGAGAGCCACCGAGCCACGAACCAGAGTTGACAACAATCGGATTGTTGGACGAAATACGTGTACCGTTCACGTTGTTGAGATTGTCAGCAGCTGCGTCGCAGTGTGCCGCCAATACGTAAGACTGTCCTGCGTTCAGGTTCACCACAATGGTTCCACCAGCTTCCGACACGTTTTGAAAATCTACATTCTGGAAATCACTAATGGTAACGGTGGTGTTGTCTTCCGTCGCCATGAAGCTGATCACGTGCGACTTCAAATTGCTTGCACCCCCGTCGTTCCACACATGGCCCGAACGGAACTCGGTTCCGAAACCCGCCGTGCCTTTGGAGGTAAGCGATTCGCCTTGGGCGCTTTCATCGACGCGGATGTTTGCAAAAAAAGCTTTGTTGGCAGTGAGGATAAGACCTTCAGTCGAAAGAACCGTGGCCAGTTGCGCGGCTGTTACCAGGAATTTCGTCCCGGTTCCTTTAGTAGCGCCGCTCAAAGTACTCAATGGCAACGACACAGGTGCCGACCGACTGACGGAAATAGGAGCAGACAGTACGTTGCCGGCGCCGTCGGTAATGGTTACGTCGAAAGCGGTCGTCTGCGATGTACTGAGCAGAAGATAAATGTCCTCGCCTGCGTCAGTGGCGTCATCGGCTCGTGCATACATTGGAGGGATGTAGTGCTTGGTATCGAGCTGAGCATATAAGGTGGCGGACAATAGTGCCAGTAACGCGATACAAAAAAGTCTTTTTCTCATGGTCTAGGTCACTTGATAAAAACATTGCATAGTTAGATGAATCCTCAAACAAGTAGCCAAACTTGTACTTTTACCTGTCGAATTACAGTTTGCATACTGCTTACTTGAGTTTGGAACGTGCTCTATAAGTGAAACCCTTAGGAATTCGCGGCTTCAGCCGGAGGGGACACTTTGCATAATGAGTCGGATCGGGCCGTTAGAAATATTCGTTGATGTCCCCGTTGCGCGGCCATTATCAACTCATTTTGGGAATATCGTTCCGAAAATTGCAATAAAATCATTACCGTGCACCCTCGGGAACCCAAGAAAAGTAAACACTGGCTCCGTTTTCTTACATGAGCGAGTTCTGATGGGGATCGAGGCGAATGCCCTGCCAGCGGCCTAGAAAAACACGCAACATTACGTACCGGCGTTTACCGTCCTAAAAAAAGTCGACTCTGGTTCTACTTATCAATATAATTGTCGGCGAACGTTGGAGTGAGACTTTGCCTCTCCGGGCAAGAAGCAAGTGAGATAAGTTGGCGGTGGCGGATCCCTCCGGTCCTGTCTATTCCGTTATAACAAACGTTTGAATCGCTTGAATTTGCCACCTAGGGTCCCTTTTCTGTAAAATTCTTATTAATAATCTACTTATGCGGTAGACTAACTATACTTTTAGCTAACTTTGTCGTTAAAGCAAGAATCAGACTTTACCATTAACTATTCGATACACGATGCAGAGTTTCAGGACAGAATTGGAAGACCTTAACAACCCGGTAGTTGAGAAAGACATTATCGATCTGGAGAAGAAGATCAGGTTGTTCCAGGACGGGAAGATCGATGAAGAGAAGTTCCGAAGCCTACGCCTTGCCCGCGGCGTATATGGGCAGCGACAACCTGGAGTTCAAATGGTTCGCATCAAGTTGCCCTTTGGCCGCATTTCCACCAAACAGTTGCGCCGCATCGCCGACCTCTCCGATGAGTATGCCAGCAGAAACCTGCACCTCACTACACGTCAGGACATACAAATTCACTATGTGAGCCTCGACCGCACGCCGGAGCTCTGGGCCAAGCTTGAAAAGGACGACATCACCCTGCGCGAAGCTTGCGGCAACACGGTTAGAAATATTACAGCCTCCGCCACCGCCGGCGTAGACCCCAAGGAACCGTTCGACGTGTCGCCCTATGCGTACGAGATGTTTCGGTATTTCCTTCGCAATCCTGTTTGCCAGGACATGGGACGGAAATTTAAAATCGCATTTTCATCCGGCGATGACGACACGGCTTATGTTTTCATTCACGACATCGGCTTCATTCCCAAAGTGGTGTCCACACCCGCTGGCGAAAAGCGCGGATTCAAAGTAGTAGTGGGTGGCGGCCTGGGTGCCAACCCTTATCTCGCACAAACCGCCTTCGAATTTCTTGAAGAAGACAAGATCATTCCTTACACGGAGTGCATCCTTCGCATCTTCGATCGCTACGGCGAGCGCAACCGTCGCATGAAAGCGCGGTTCAAATTTCTGCTTGATCAGATCGGTCTTGAGCAACTGGCCCAACTCGTGGAGGAGGAGAAAAAAAGTCTCCGTTACCAATCGTACGAGATCAACCGCGAAATTGTGCCGCTTCCGGTGCTTGCTACTCAGCGACAGTTTGAGCAAGTGCCGGCCGACACTGCCAAATATCAGGCTTGGCGCGACACGAACGTATTCAGACAAAAGCAACAGAACTACTTCGGCGTGTACATAAAACTGCTGCTCGGAAATTTGTCGTCGGATCATTCGCGCACACTTGCCGATATCGTTGAAAGCCACGCCGGCGACGACATCCGCACGCGCCTCGAGGCCGTGGACCCGTTCATTCCGGCCGGCATCCTCTCGATCCACGTCGTCCCGCACCGCAACGTCGACGTCATGTTCTCGGGCCGCCTGTCCGACTCGGTCGGCGGAGTGGCCGACGCGAACGCGCACCTCGAT
>JAAURZ010000055.1 GCA_012031955.1 Bacteroidia bacterium | reverse complement strand
GTGTCAGCGGCGCTTAATGAGCATTGACCAGCGGACTGCCCGCAGTATGTGACTCGCCACGGCTATGCCGGCCATCAACATCAGCCAGCCTTTGTCGGCGCGCGCCCAGGTGTCGGTGAGATACTCCCATTTGTTTTGACCCTCGTGTGCCGTGAGGCCCCGGAGCGAAAACCAAACAAGGAAGACGGCGGCGGCAAGAATGAGCAGGTATTGCAAAAAGTTCTTGAGCTTCCGCGACACGTGATGGCTTAGTTGGAGAGTTTGTTATCGGGCGTGGGGAAGATGAGCGCGGGTTTGAATTTCTTGGCTTCCTCAAATTCCATTGATGCGTAAGAGATGATGATGACTACGTCGCCAACTTGCGCCTTGCGTGCTGCGGGCCCGTTGAGGCAAACCGTACCGGTGCCGCGTTCGCCCTTTATCACGTAGGTCTCCAAACGTTCGCCGTTGTTAATGTTCACCACTTGCACCTTCTCACCTTCGATAATATTGGCCGCATCCATGAGATCCTCATCAATGGCGATGCTTCCCACGTAGTGCAACTCGGCTTGCGTGATCTTCACGCGGTGAATTTTCGATTTGAGTACTTCTATACGCATGTCCAAATTCAAGACAAATCTAAAAACATATTATCAATCAACCGCACGTCTCCCACATAACCTGCCACGCAGAGAATGGGCCGATTCCCCTCATCAACGCGATTGAGAATATTTAAGTTTTCGCTGTCGGCGAGCTCAAAGTATTCGAGCTTCACCAGTGGCCGTTTCGCCATCTCTTGTGCCACAGCCTCTTTCACAGCCTGCAGGGTTAGACCCTCGCGAAGAGATTGCTGCGCGCGGCGCAGCGATTCATAAAATACAACGGCCTGCCTCCGTTCCTCTTCGTTGAGGCGCAGGTTGCGCGACGAGAGGGCCAGCCCGTCGGGTTCGCGTAGCGTAGGCACCGCGCGCAACCGCAGGTCGAAATTCATTTGTTCGCCAAGGCGTCGGATTATGGCAAACTGCTGCCAGTCCTTCTGGCCGAAATAGGCAACGTTGGGTTGAACGATATTAAACAGTTTGCCTACCACCAGTGCTACGCCACTAAAAATGTCCAGGGCGAAATTGTCCCTCCATCACCTTGTCGAGGGCGCCGAAGTCAAACTTCATAGCAGGCTTTTCGGGGTACATTTCTTCCACCGCAGGCACAAAAAGCACATCGCATCCAACGTTCTCGAGCAAGGCAGTGTCTTTATCAAGGGTGCGCGGGTAAAGCGCCAGGTCGTTTGGATTATTAAACTGCGCGGGGTTCACGAAGATGGAGCAAACCGTAATCTTATTTTCTTTTTTCGATACTTCGAGCAAGGATCTATGGCCGACATGGAGTGCACCCATAGTAGGTACCAAACCAATGGTGGAATCGTGCTGCCGATGGCCCTTTAAAAAGGCTCTTAACGGGGCTATTTGGCTGAAAATCTTCATTTTAGGCCATCCGACAAAGGGTCGCAAAGATATAGGGAAAACTGAAAAGAAGTTGAATGGGGGCCTATTTTTTTGTACTTTTGTGGCTCTTATTTCCGTTCTACTTAAAAATTCAATCATATGTCAAAACTTCGAGTCCTTTATGTAGCCAGTGAGATCAATCCCTTTCTCCAGACTTCTGAGGTGGCAGATTTCGTAAGAAAACTCCCTCAGGCAATGCAGGAGAAGGGTATGGAGATCAGGATTTTGGTGCCCCGTTTCGGGATCATCAATGAGCGAAAGAACAGGCTTCATGAGGTGGTACGGCTCTCAGGGATTAATATTGCGGTAGGTGATGAGGAGAAGCCGTTGATTATCAAAGTAGCGTCTATTCCAAACGCTAAGCTGCAGGTGTACTTTATCGACAACGAAGACTACTTCCACAGGAAGTCTGTATTTCACGATAAGGAAAATCGTTTTTACGAAGACAACGACGAGCGCGCCATATTCTTCTGTAAGGGTGTAATTGAAACCGTGCGCAAGCTCGGATGGGCTCCTGACATTGTGCATTGCAATGACTGGATTACCAGCTTCATTCCTCTGTACCTGAAAACCACGTACAAAAAACGATCCGTTGTTCAAGAATACGAAAAACCGTATTCACCATTTACGACAACAGTTTCAACCATAAATTCAAAGGCGATCTGATGGACAAAGTAAAAATGATCGACATCGAAGACAACATGCTCGGTCATCTCAAGTCTGCAGACTTTGAAGGATTCATCAAGTTGGGCGTCGAATTCTCCGATGCCGTGAGCGTAGCCGGCGAGACTAAAAAACTCGAAGGCTTGTTCAAGAAAATCAAAGAGAAGAAGTTAGAAACAATTGATCAGGACGAAAACTACACCGAATCATACTTCAATTTGTATAATGAACTTGTGGGTTAAGCGAGTGGGACAGTTGTGTTTGGCAACTGTCCTATTTTTTTTCTCTTGTGAAGAAGATTCCAGTCTCCTAGGGTACAAAAATCCAAATAAGAAATTCAAAGTCACTTACGTCGAGATTCCGGTGGAATCAGACGTGTTTATTCCCGATTCTGTTATTACGGACAACGGGTTTGGTGCGACGCCGTCATTAATCGGTTTCTATACCGACCCCGATTTCGGCCAGGTGTCGAGCACAAACTATCTGGAGTTCCAGCCATCATTTACCAGTAAAATAAGCGAGCTCTCCAAGTACGATTCAGTGGTGCTGCAGCTTCACACCAACTTCTACAGCTACGGTGCTACAGGCGATGGTGTCGAGAAATTCACAATCCACAGGTTGAAGGATACACTGACCTACTTCAACAGCAATCGATATTTCTTTTACTCCCAGAGCGAGTACAATGCCGCTTCCATTGGCGAAGCTTCTTTAAGTTTGGATTACGACAGCCTGCGCAAGCAACTGTCTATCTCTGCCAGCCAGCGCGACACCATCTTTGCCGCGCGCGCCTCGACGATGCATTTGGTACTGAGCTGTTCGATGTCGCATTTAACGACCCCGATTCTGCATTGAGCAAACGCAATGTTTTCAGGGGCAAGCTCAAGGGTTTTGCCCTGGTGCCCACGGAAAGCCAGGCGGTGGTAGGCTACAGTCTGGCAACTTCGTTCTCAAAGATCACCCTTCACTATCACACAGAAGAGGGCGGTGTAAATAAGGATACGCTTACGCGCGATTTCTACTTCACAACGCATGGGTTCAACAACATCGCAACAGAAAGAGGCGGCACCAATCTCGCCGGGCTCGTCAACAAGAATGAGCCCTTCGTGCTGCCGACTGACGAGCGCTATGTGCAAAGTGGCTCGCCGGTGATACCACGCCTTGATCTGGAGAAGTTTTACGAATTCGCCGACACACTCGACAACATCATTGTCAACTCTGCTGAACTGGTGATCAGCGACGTGCAATCGCCCGATGCCACGCCAGTCATCACGTCATTCTCACTGCGGCCCATCCTCAATACGCAAAGACTGTTTGCAGATACGTCCAACGTCGACGCACTCAATGGCCTGTATGTATATGCCAACCCGGCAACAACACCGCCAGATCCATACATCTATGTTCGGGGAGACCTTGGAACATCTGATGCACGGGCGCTTGCGCTTTATAACAGCGACAGAGACAGATATTCGGCTTACCTTACACTCTTCCTCCAGTCGATGTTCATTCAAAGAATTCAGACACGCATCTTCGTTACCTGGGGCTGTATCCCAACTCCCCGGCTGCATCTGCTTCCGTTAACCGAACAATCTTTAACAAGAACAACGTGAAGCTCAAGATATACTACACGCGTCCTACAACTTCAACTCAATAAATTTCTTCCGATGTGCGGAATAGTTGCATACGTTGGTCAACGTGAGGCTGCTGATATTATCATCAAAGGCCTGAAACGACTCGAGTACCGGGGCTACGATAGCGCCGGCATTGCATTGCTCAATGGCGGATTGAATGTGTATAAGAAAAAGGGAAAGGTATCCGAGCTCGAAGCACATATCAAAGATGAGCATCTCAAGAGCACCATCGGCATCGGCCATACACGCTGGGCTACGCACGGCGAACCCAACGACGTAAATGCCCACCCGCATTACTCCGGATCCAAAAGGCTGGCTTTGATTCACAACGGCATCATAGAAAACTACAGTTCGCTCAAACAGGAACTGATCAACAAGGGCCATGAGTTTGCAAGTGAAACGGACACCGAGGTACTGGTTCACTTTATTGAAGACATTCAGGACAACCACCAGTGCAGCCTCGACGAGGCCGTGCGTATCGCACTCAACCAGGTAGTCGGTGCTTACGCCATCGTCATCATGAGTATGGACGACCCGTCGATGCTCATTGCCGCGCGCAAAGGCAGTCCTCTCGTAATCGGTGTCGGCAAAGGAGAATTCTTCATGGCCTCCGACGCCACGCCCATAATAGAGTATACCAACGAAGTTGTGTACCTCAACGACCAGGAAATTGCCGTTGTCGAAAATGGGGAGCTGCGCATCAAAACGATTCAAGATGTGCCTATGACGCCCTACATTCAAAAGCTGGAGTTGGAGTTGGAAGCAATCGAAAAAGGTGGCTTTGATCACTTCATGCTGAAAGAAATTTTTGAGCAGCCCAAATCCATCGGCGACTGCCTGCGCGGAAGGCTTGATTCGCAGTCGAGCAGGCTCGTATTGGGAGGCATCCGTGAGTACGCCAACAAACTGGTAAAAGCCGAGCGCATTATTATCGTGGCATGCGGCACGTCGTGGCATGCGGGCCTTGTGGCAGAATACATGTTCGAAGACTTTTGTCGCATACCCGTAGAGGTTGAGTACGCGTCGGAGTTTCGTTATCGCCGACCCATTATTCGCGAAGGCGATGTGGTCATCGCCATTTCGCAGTCAGGCGAAACAGCCGACACGCTGGCTGCCATCGAACTGGCCAAATCCAAAGGCGCCATCATCTTCGGCGTATGCAACGTGGTGGGCTCCTCCATCGCGCGCGCGTCGCACGAAGGTTCTTATACACACGCAGGACCGGAAATCGGTGTGGCCAGCACAAAAGCGTTCACAGCGCAACTCACTGTGCTGAGTATGATCAGTCTGCTGGTGGCACAGAAAAAAGGAACCATCACCGACCGCCAGTTTCACGAAATGCTTGTGGAGTTGGAAAACATACCACGAAAAGTGGAGGAGGTGCTCAAGCTGAACGACAAGATCAAGGAGATTGCCTATACTTTTAAAGACGCTTCGAACTTTCTGTACCTCGGCCGCGGCTACAACTTTCCTGTAGCGCTGGAAGGCGCGCTCAAATTGAAGGAAATATCGTACATCCACGCGGAAGGTTATCCTGCCGCCGAAATGAAGCACGGACCAATTGCACTCATCGATGAAGAAATGCCCGTAGTATTCATCGCCACGCAGGACAGCTCCTACGAGAAAATCGTTTCAAACATACAGGAAGTGAAAGCGAGAAAGGGACGTGTCATTAGCGTGGTAACGGAAGGTGACAAGCTGATCCCGCAAATGTCGGAATTCGTGGTGGAGGTGCCGGCGGTACAGGAAGCCCTGATGCCATTGGTGTCGGTCATTCGCTGCAGCTCCTGTCATACCACATTGCCGTGATGCGCGGTTGCAACGTGGATCAACCGAGGAACCTCGCCAAATCTGTGACTGTGGAGTAATGGCATGGAATCTTCATGTAAGAATCCTGCCGAATCGGCAAGATGTTACGGGCGCAATTCCCTGTGGCGATCATAAATCAACTATTTAACCAGTGAAAGAATTTTATAAGACCCCAACTGCCCACATCTATTTTGACGATGCGCTGGACACGCTTTTTCTCGAATACAACGGGAGGGTTGCCAACCACGCACAATTTGTTGAAATAAACACGGCCGTGCTAAAGGCCTTTCAATCGCTGAACACTCAAAAATTTGTAGCCGACATCCGGAAGATGGGCATCATCAGCATCGAGTCGCAACAATGGGTTGTGAAGAACTTGCTGCCCGGCATGATCGCACACCTGAATGGCCGGATGCTGTACCATGCGCAATTCCTCGATCCATCCGAGATAATGGCCAAAGTGTCGGGCTCCAACATCAAAAACCAATCGGCCACCGTAGCGCAGGGCTTTGAAGTGGTACAAGTTTCAGACGTCGAGAGTTTGAAAAAGTACTTGATGCAGGCCGGCAAGTAACGGCGATGGTCACATCGCCTTAAGGTATTCCTTCTTTAACAGGGGGCAGATTTTATAACGCTCGTCGCGGGTGTCGTGGTGGAGCGCCTCCAGCACTTCGAACACGTGCTTCACACCGATAAGGCTGCACCATTCAAACGGCCCATGCGGATAACTGGTACCCAGTTTCATCGCGCTGTCGATGTCGTCGCGTGTGGCTGTACCCTCCTGCACCGTGTAGTACGCTTCATTAATGATCATGCATATTACCCGTGGCGTCATCATACCTACACGATCGTCAACAACAAGGTAAGGTGTGTTTAATTTGTCGCACAGGTCTTTCAGTTTAGGCTTGTCCTCGTTGCTCCATACGGACGTTTCAAGAACACTCCGGTTCAGGAAAGTCGGCAGGCCGGTGAAGCCAAACAACGTGCAAGCTACTTTGTGATCGGCCATAGCCACCAGTTCGCTCAGGCTGATCTTGCAAGTATTAATTAATGCCGTTACAGGTTTTGAAATATACGCCTCGAATTGGTCCGGCTCTTCGTCGAGGATGAAGTCGAGTATCAGGTCGTTTCCCATCAGAAACTTTTCCGCCTCGCGGTGCTCACTCACACACGAGTACTTGTGCGACTGATGCCCGAACTTGTCCTTGCATTCAGCAAGATTCTCCTGCTCACCGATAACCAAAATGTTCATGACGGTTCGTTTTCAATGGACGAATATGGATATTTGGGATGGAAAAATCCTAAAAAATAATCGTATGTCGAAAACAGTTTTATACAGCAGGCAGGCACCCGAACCGATCGGGCCATACAGTCAGGCCATTCAGGCGGGCAACATGCTGTTCGTGTCTGGCCAGATCGCCATCGATCCGGCCAATGGATCCCTTGTCACAACCGGGGTAGAAGATGAAACACGCCAGGTGATGAAAAACCTGGAAGCCATTTTGGCGGAAGCCGGCATGGATTTCTCCCATGTGGTAAAGTGCTCCATCTTCCTGAAGAGCATGAATGATTTCCCCCGGGTAAATGAAATATACGGCAGCTACTTCAAGCAGCAACCACCGGCGCGCGAAACCGTAGAGGTAAGCCGTCTCCCCAAAGATGTGCAAGTGGAAATTTCCTGCATTGCCGTGAGGTGATTACGCTTCTACCATCTGCGCGCCAGACATTGGTAGTGGCGCTGCCCTGGGAGGAAACGCTTTCGCGTCTTGCCGGCGCCACACGCCCATCGGCACGGTCGGTGAAAGAAACAGACAATCCGGAGGCGCCTTTTACCGGGTGGGTAAAGGCCAACGAATTCAGCGTGTCCATTTCACTTCAGCGCCCCAACAGTTTCGTACCCCTGCTCACGGGCAAAATTGAGCGCACCACCGCCGGATGCATTGTCTTCATGCGGTACCGCCTCTTTCCAACGACGCAAGTGTACCTCGTGTTCTGGACTGTTTTCAGCATAAGCATCGGCACCGGTATCGGCCATTTCACACAGCACTATTCCTACTTGCTTTTCGGCCTGGGTAGCGCGCTGCTTATCCTGTGGGTTTCGTGGGCCAACTTCAAAATTCAACAAAGAAAAACCTCAGAAGCCCTTACGCGCCTGCTCTCGTGATGGTATAAAATGGCCAGGATTTCTACCTTTGCCCCCTCAAGTTAAATTGATTCGATCTTTATTATGAGTTCTGTTCGCGTGAGGTTCGCACCCAGTCCTACGGGTGCCTTGCATATCGGAGGCGTTCGCACGGCGTTGTACAATTTCCTGCTTGCCCGCAAGCACAACGGTACAATGATTTTGCGAATTGAAGACACCGACCAAACCCGGTATGTGGAGGGCGCGGAAGACTACATCCTCAAGTCGCTGGCATGGGTGGGTATCACGATTGACGAAGGTGCGGGTGTGGGCGGACCACATGCGCCGTACCGGCAGTCGGAGCGCAAGCACATTTATGCGCAATATGCAAAGCAACTAGTCGAGCCGGCCACGCCTACTATGCGTTCGACACCGAGGAAGAATTGGATGCGATGCGCGAACGCCTTAAAACAGCGGGTGTTGCAACGCCGCAATACAACAGCATCACGCGCATGCAGATGAAGAACTCGCTCACACTACCCAAGTCGGAAGTAGACGACCTCATCGCGGCGGGCACACCCCATGTAATTCGCATCATGGTGCCACGCAAAGAAGAGATTCGCCTGAATGACCTTATCCGCGGCTGGGTGATGGTGCACTCATCGCAGGTTGACGACAAAGTGCTGATGAAGTCTGACGGCATGCCAACATACCACCTGGCCAACGTTGTTGATGACTATCTCATGAGAATAACCCATGTGATACGTGGCGAAGAGTGGTTGCCCTCGGCGCCTGTTCACGTGCTGCTCTACCAGTTTTTTGGTTGGGAAAAAGACATGCCGCAGTTCGCACACCTTCCGTTGTTGCTCAAGCCCGATGGCAATGGCAAACTAAGCAAGCGTGCGGCCGACCAGCTTGGCTTCCCCATATTTCCCCTTACGTGGAAAGACCCCGAAACCGGCGAAGTGGCTGTAGGCTACAAAGAAGCCGGCTATCTACCGGAAGCGCTTATCAATTTTCTGGCTTTGCTGGGATGGAACCCCGGCACGCCGCAGGAATTATTTTCTATAAATGAATTGGTCGAAGCCTTTTCCCTGGAACGAATCGGAAAGGCAGGTGCCAAGTTCGACATTGTGAAGGCGCAATGGTTCAACCAGCAATACCTGCGTGCGAAATCCGACGAAGCGCTGGCCGAATTCCTGCTGGCAGCGCTCGCCGAGCAGCACATCGAATGTACGCATGAGAAAGCAATCAAGATTGCCGGTGTGATGAAAGAACGCGTCACATTCCCGCACGAATTTTGGACACACGGCAGATTCTTCTTCGAAGCGCCTATGTCGTTTGATGAAGGCATCGTAAAAAAGCGTTGGAACAAAGACGTGACCGCAGTGCTCACCGCGTTCAATGATGTACTTCCTACACTTGAAACCTTCGATGCAACTATCGCCAAGGAGACACTTGAGCGCGTAACGCACGACCTTGGCATAGGCACGGGAAAGGTGCTGCAGGCAATACGGTTGGTGAGTCGGACCGGCGGCCGGTGGTGGCCCGGACCC
>JAAURZ010000054.1 GCA_012031955.1 Bacteroidia bacterium | reverse complement strand
CGCAGCAACGCAGGCAATCCCCTGCACGCGGTGCATGGCGATTTGCTGGGCGACACGTCGCTAACATTTACCGACAGCCTCGCCCACGATGTGGATGTGATGTTCCTTTGCCTGGGCCATGGCGAGAGCAAGAAGTTTGTGGCCGAAAACAGCATACCCCCGCAAGTAAAGTTGATAGACCTGAGCCAGGACTTTCGCCTGGGCGAAACGTCGGGGGCGCGTGCGTTTGTGTATGGTTTGCCTGAGTTGAATCGCGACGCGATAAAAGCCGCCGGCAACGTAGCCAACCCGGGTTGCTTTGCCACGGCAATTCAACTGGGGCTGCTTCCGCTGGCAGCGCATGGCGTGCTGGGCGAAGTGTTTGCTACCGGCATTACCGGGTCGACAGGCGCGGGGCAGAAGTTGCAGGACACGACGCATTTTACGTGGCGCGCCAACAACATCTCGGCGTACAAGACACTCACGCACCAGCACTTGAAGGAAATCAACAAGACGCTGAAGCAGGCACAACCGTCGTACGACAAGGCGATTCACTTTGTACCCTGGCGCGGCGACTTTACGCGTGGCATCTTCGTAAGTGCCGTTGTTACGGTGGCAGCATCGATGGAAACCGTGCGCAAATGGTTTACCGACTTCTATGCGTCGCATCCATTTACCCACGTGGTGGACGGCGCGGTCGATTTGAAGCAGGTGGTAAACACCAACAAGTGCCTGATCGGACTGGAAATGGAAGGCGACAAACTGGTGGTGCATTCGGCAATCGACAATTTGCTGAAAGGCGCCTCCGGGCAAGCGGTCCAGAACATGAACCTGATGTTCGGACTTGACGAAAAGGCAGGTCTTAAGTTAAAATCAATCGTATTCTAAGCAACATGAAGTTATTCGACGTTTACCCGCTGTTTAACATCACACCCGTGAAGGCAGAAGGATCCTGGTTGTGGGACGACCAAGGTGTGAAATACCTGGACTTGTATGGCGGCCATGCCGTCATCTCCATCGGGCATTCACATCCGCATTATATCAAATCACTTACCGAGCAGCTCACCAAGATCTCATTTTATTCCAACAGCGTAAAAAATCCCCTGCAGCAACAACTTGCCGACAAGCTAGGGGCGCTGTCGGTTATCCCGACTACCAACTGTTTCTTTGCAACTCGGGAGCAGAGGCGAATGAGAACGCGCTAAAACTTGCGTCCTTCGTGACCGGAAGGAAAAAGATAATCGCTTTCAGAAAAGCATTTCACGGCCGCACATCCGGCGCGGTGGCAGCTACCGACAACCCGAAGATCGTGGCACCGTTCAACGCCGGCCACGAGATCGTATTCGTACCATGAACGACGAAGCTGCCTTCAACAACGCCATCGACCACGATGTGGCTGCGGTGATCGTAGAAGGCATACAGGGCGTAGGCGGCATCCAGGTGCCCGACGACGACTTCCTCGTTTTTGTGGAAAAGAAATGCCAGGCATTCGGCGCACTCCTTATCCTCGACGAAATACAAAGCGGCTATGGACGCACTGGAAAATTCTTCGCACACCAATACGCCGGCGTAAAGCCGCAACTGATTACCACAGCCAAGGGCATGGGCAATGGGTTCCCGGTGGGAGGCGTGCTGATACACCCCGACATAAAGCCATGGAGCGGTATGCTCGGAACTACCTTCGGCGGCAACTACCTCGCCGCCGTGGCGTCGCTGGCTGTGCTTGAAGTGATGGAAGAAGAGAACCTTATCGACAACGCGCTGCAGGTTGGCCAGCATGCAATCGATAAGTTGAAAGAGAACGGCGCCATCATGGATGTGCGCGGCCGCGGGCTGATGATTGGCTTTGACCTGCCCGAGGAATTGAAATCTGTGCGCAGCGATTTGCTGATGAAGCACCACGTGTTTACAGGCGAAGCCAAGCCCAACACCGTGCGCCTGCTGCCGTCGCTGGCAGTGAGCAAAAAGAGATCGATATTTTTCTGAAGGCTTTGACCGAGACCATCAAAACAACTGCGATAAAGTCTCACGTGTAACAACGTGAAATGCGATTAACCTGAACATGAAGAACTTTCTATCTGTGGAAGACGTGCCCGATCCCTCGGGGTTGGTACAGAAAGCATTGGAGTACAAGGCAGCGCCTTTTAAAGACAAGCTGCTTGGAAGCAACAAGACGTTGGGCCTGCTTTTTCTGAACCCAAGCTTGCGCACGCGTGTGAGTACACAGGTGGCCGCCAAAAACCTGGGTATGGAAGTAGTGGTGTTCAATGTGGACAAGGAAGGTTGGCAGCTCGAGTTTGGCGATGGCGTGGTCATGAATGGCGACAAGACGGAGCACGTCAAGGAAGCCGCCGCCGTGCTGGGACAGTACTTCAGCATACTGGCCGTGCGGACCTTTCCGCAGTTGAAAGACCGCGACGAAGACTACAGCGAGCATGTGATCCGTCAGTTTGTGAAATACGCAGGCGTACCTGTGCTGAGCCTCGAGAGTGCTACCGTGCACCCGCTGCAAAGCCTGGCAGACCTGGTGACGATAAAAGAGGTGTTTAAAGAAAAGCGCAAACCGAAAGTAGTAATGTCGTGGGCACCGCACATAAAAGCACTGCCGCAGGCTGTACCCAACTCATTTGCCGAGTGGATGAACAAGTGGGGCGAGGCTGATTTTGTGATCACACACCCGCAAGGCTACGAACTTGCTGAGAAATTCGTAGGCGACGCCAAGGTGGAGCACAACCAGGACAAAGCGCTGGAAGGTGCCGACATCGTGTATGTGAAAATTGGTCGTCATATAAGTCGTACGGCAACATAATGAACAGCGATGCGAACTGGATGATCACCAACAAGAAAATTGCCGGCATGAAAAACGGCAAAGTGATGCACTGCCTGCCGGTGCGGCGCAACCTGGTAATCGCCGACGAAGTGCTCGACGGCCCGCAGTCGGTGGTGGTGCAACAGGCAGGCAACCGCGTGTGGGCGGCGCAAGCTGTGTTAAGCGAATTGATTAAACAATGAACAAGCTCTTCATCATAAAGATCGGCGGCAACGTGCTGGACAACCCGGCGGTACTCAGTCAGTTTCTTGCCGACTTCGCCGCCATCCGCGAACCGAAAATTCTTATTCACGGAGGTGGAAAGATCGCAACCAAGATCGGCGAGCAGATGGGCATCGAGTCCAAGTATACCAATGGCCGCCGCATTACCGACGAAGCCACACTCGACCTCGTTACGATGGTATATGCCGGGCTCGTGAACAAAAATATTGTAGCATCGCTGCAAAAATTGGCCTGCAACGCCATGGGCGTAACGGGTGCCGACGGCAATTTGATAAAAGCGGTGAAGCGACCGGTAAAAGACATTGACTATGGCTTTGCCGGCGACATCAGGCCCGAGGGTGTGAATGTGATCTTCCTGCACTTTCTGTTGAAGCAAGCCATCGTGCCGGTGTTTGCACCGCTGACGCATGGTGATGGCGCGATGTTGAATACCAACGCTGATACGATCGCAGCCACGCTGGCCATCGCACTAAGCAAGCACTTCGACGTGCGCCTCATGTATTGTTTTGAAAAGAAAGGCGTGCTACGCGACGTAAACAACGACGACACCGTGATTACACATTTGTCGGAGGCTTCATATAAACAATTATTGCGGGATGGTGCCTTGGTGGACGGCATTTTACCCAAACTGGAAAACGCCTTCGCTGCGATACACGCCGGCGTGAAGGAAGTGTTGATAGGCCACGCAGACGACGTGGTAAGAAATACCAAGGCGGAGACAGCCGGCACGCTGATAACGCGGTGACGAAACGAACTACATGAAAACCAGGGAAGCGGTAGCACTCGATCTTTTGCAGCAACTCATAGCCACGCCTTCGTTTAGCAAGGAAGAAGACGCCGTCGCTGCCGTGATAGAAAACTTTTTTGAGAAACATGGGGTACCCACTTTCAGGAAAGACAATAATGTGTGGGCCCGCAACAGGCATTTCAATCCGGCGCTCCCCACCGTGTTGCTGAACTCGCACCACGACACGGTGCGGCCCAATACCGGCTACACGCGCGATCCGTTTCTGCCGGAGATCATCGATGGAAAGTTGTACGGCCTCGGCAGCAACGATGCCGGCGGACCGCTGGTTTCGTTGATAGCCACGTTCCTCCATTACTATCCCCACGAAAATCTCCAATACAATGTGGTAATCGCCGCCACCGCCGAAGAAGAGATAAGCGGCACCGGCGGGGTGGAAAGCATCTGGAACAAGTTGTTGCCTGTCGACTTCGCCATCGTGGGAGAACCGACGCTGTGCGAAATGGCCACCGCTGAAAAGGGATTGATGGTGCTCGATTGTGTGGCGCACGGAAAGCCCGGCCACGCGGCGCGCGAAGAGGGCGTAAACGCTATATACAAAGCCATCGACGATATTGAATGGTTCAGGAATTACAGCTTCCCTAAGGAGTCGCACACATTGGGGAAAATGAAAATGACCGTGTCTGTTATCAACGCCGGCCGGCAGCATAATGTGGTGCCCGGCGAATGCACCTTTGTGGTAGATGTACGCGTAACGGATCAGTACAGCCTGGAAGACGCGCTGGAGATAATCAAGCAGCACGTGAAATGCCAGGTTACACCGCGTTCGCTGCGTATGCGTCCGTCGGGCATTTCCGCAGACCATCCGCTGGTGGCGGCGGCTACGGAGATGGGCATCAGGCAGTATGGTTCGCCCACCACCTCGGACCAGGCGCTCATCCCGGTGCCGTCGGTGAAGATGGGACCCGGCGACTCTGCACGGTCGCACTCCGCAGACGAATTCATCTTCGTGCACGAATAAAACAAGGCATCGATGCGTATATCGCTTTGCTGGATAAGGTAATTATTCATAACTAGGGTGTAACGAATGAAACTCTGGCAAAAAGATAAAACGGCACTCAAGGAAGTCGAGCGGTTTACCGTAGGTCAGGACCAGCAGATGGACTTGTACCTTGCGGCATTCGATGTGTTGGGCTCGCTGGCACACACGCGCATGCTCAACAGCATTGGCTTGCTGGAGGACGATGAACTGAAAGAAGTTCAACTGGAGCTGAAAGCGATCTACAAGCGTATCGAAGCCGGCGAGTTCGTCATCGAAGACGGTGTCGAAGACGTGCATTCGCAGGTGGAACTAATGCTGACCCGGAAGCTCGGCGACGTTGGCAAGAAGATACACAGCGGCAGGTCGCGCAACGACCAGGTGCTGGTGGACCTGAGGCTCTATCTTCGATATGAGATCGAACAGATTACAGAAGCTGTAAAAACATTTTTCGATTTGCTGGTAAGCCTGAGCGACCGGCATAAGGATAAGCTGCTGCCCGGCTACACGCATCTGCAGCTTGCCATGCCCTCGTCTTTTGGGCTGTGGTTCGGCGCTTACGCGGAAAGTCTTGTCGACGATCTGGTTGTTCTTGAGTCGGCTTACCGTGTCGTCAACAAGAACCCGTTGGGTTCTGCCGCGGGCTACGGCTCATCGTTTCCGCTCAACCGAACCATGACAACGGCGTTGTTGGGTTTCGACACCCTCAACTACAATGTGGTGTATGCACAGATGGGAAGAGGAAAGACAGAAAGAATTGTCGCCTCGGCCATGGCAAATATAGCGGCTACTCTTGGGAAAATGGCCATGGATGCGTGCCTGTTCATGAACCAAATTTTGGATTCATCAGTTTTCCCGACGAACTCACCACAGGCTCCAGCATCATGCCGCACAAGAAAAACCCAGACGTGTTTGAGATAGTCCGCGCGCGATGTAATCAACTGGTTGCGCTGCCCAATGACATCGCGATGCTTACTGCTAACCTGCCCTCTGGCTATCACCGAGACTTGCAGTTGCTCAAAGAGAAGTTGTTTCCCGGCATTCAGCACCTGAAAGATTGTTTGCAGATGATGCACCTCATGTTGTCCAATGTGAAGGTGAAAGAGGATATTCTCCGCGATGACAAGTACAAGTACCTGTTTAGCGTGGAGGTAGTGAACAATCTTACACTGTCGGGCGTGCCGTTTCGTGATGCATACCGCCAGGTTGGAATGGACATCGAGCAGGGGAAATACAGTCCATCGAAGGAAGTGAATCACACCCACGAGGGCAGCATTGGCAACCTGTGCCTGCCCGAGATATCAGCCTTGATGGTGGACGTGTTGAAGAAATTCAATTTCGAAAGCGCGCACCGCGCTATCGAGGCGCTGGTTCGCTAGCCACTTTAAAGTCGGCATTCCCGGTAAGTACATCCTCCAGCCCGCTGATTTTTCTGAGCGGCCCTTTTATCACAATCTCGTCGCCGACTTCTACCAGCAGGTTCTCTGAATTAAACCACGATTTCATAAGCCGGTAGTAGACTGATTTTGGTTTGAACGCCCAATGTTCGGGTTCTATGACCACATCAACAAAACCATTCCTGGCAATGTGCCAGTGAAGCTTTTCCTTGAACGACGGTATCGCTTTGAAGTCGTTGATGAACAACTTCGCACCGCGCATGGTAAAGGAGACGGTAACGCCCAGCATCAGCGGAAGAGCAAACCCGTTGATGACCCAGAACATGAGTTTGGAACCTTCGTAAAAAGCCTCCTTGTCGACCCATGCTCCCAGCCAGGTGAATACGTTGTAAATGATAAAAAACACCGCGAACACGGTCGCAAAGGTCCTCCAATTCCACTTTTCTATTTCTTTTCGAATCCGCATAACATCCCGTAATTTGCACCGGTCAAGATAACAGCCAGTTCGCAGTATGTCAATTACCCCCGAGCAAATCCAGTTCACAATTCTTGCCATCGTGGCAATCAGTTACCTGTTCGACCAGGCACTGGACTACATCAACCTGAAAGCGCAGCGGACGGACGTGCCTGCCGAAGTGGCGACATTCTATGACAAGGACAAATATTTGAAATCGCTGGAATACCACCGCGAACTGACGCGCTTTTCATTTCTCACGTCGGCATTCAGTTTCGCGCTTTCCTTTTGCATGCTGTACTTTGGCGGATTTGGCTGGCTCGACACGTGGGTGCGGAACTTCACCGAACACCAGATCTTGCTGGCCCTCGGCTTCTTCGGGTCGCTGATGCTCGCGTCAGACATTATCACGCTGCCTTTTCAAATCTACTCGACGTTTGTAATAGAGGAAAAGTATGGTTTCAATCAGACCACTGTAAGAACGTTTGTGCTCGACAAGCTCAAGGGCTATTTGTTGTCCGCGTTGGTCGGCGGTGCCCTGATATCCGCGCTCATCTATCTCATTGCCTCCATTGGTTCCGCCTTCTGGATCTGGTTTGCCGTTATTGCCGCGCTGTTCATTCTGGTTGTAAATATGTTTTACACCTCGCTCATCCTCCCGCTGTTCAACAAGCTTACACCGCTGCAAGACGGCGAGTTGAAGGATGCGATCCAGGCGTTCGCTTCCCAGGTAAAATTTCCGCTCGACAACATATTCGTAATCGATGGTTCGAAGCGTTCAAAAAAAGCCAACGCCTTTTTCTCGGGAATCGGCAAGAAGAAGAAAATTGTTTTGTACGACACGCTTATTGCCAACCACACCACCGAGGAGTTGGTGGCAGTGCTGGCCCACGAGGTAGGACATTTCAAGAAGAAGCACATCATCTGGGGATATGTGCTGTCGGTAATGCAGGTGGTGTTCACCCTGTACATACTCTCCCTCATGGTGTTTAGCGATGATGTATCGCTCGCGCTGGGGGCAGGGCAGTGGTCCATCCACATTAACTTGCTTGCTTTTGGAATTTTGTTCTCGCCCATTTCGGCGATAACCGGCTTGTTCATGAATATGTACAGCAGGAAGAATGAATTCGAGGCGGACGCCTACGCAAAAGCAACCTACAGCGGCGTGGCACTGGCCAATGCACTGAAGAAATTGTCGGTGGACAGCCTGAGCAATCTCTATCCGCATCCGTTGTACGTTTTCTTTCATTACTCCCATCCGCCGCTGATGAAGCGACTTAAAGCGATAGGCACATAGCCGTTTCATTCTTCTCGTCAAAATTGTATCTTCAGCGAAAACCCAGGTCATGCTTCGACGAGAGTTCTTAAAGGCATCGGCATCGGGCGCCGTGGGATTCGCCGCCGCGCCGCTCATACGCATCGCAGGAAAAGACACCGTATACAAGACGGCGCTCATCGGCACTGGGTGGTGGGGCATGAACATACTTCGGTGTGCGATAAAAGCCGGACAAAGCAAGGTAATTGCCGTATGCGATGTAGACGAGAACCAGATGAATGGTGCTCTGGCGGAAATAAGCAAACTCACATCCGACAAACCAAAACGCTATCACGACTTTCGTGAGTTGCTGTCGAAAGAAAAACCGGAGATTGTGATCGTGGCCACGCCAGACCATTGGCACCCGCTCATTGCTATCGCAGCGATGAAGGCTGGTGCGCACGTGTATGTCGAGAAGCCGATTTGTCATACGATCAATGAAGGAAAGGCGATGGTGCGCGCCGCACGCGACACGCAGCGCATGGTGCAGGTAGGCACGCACAGGCGCGTGTCGCCGCACAACGTGTCGGGCATGAAATTTCTGAGGGAAGGAAAGGCCGGAAAGATTGGGATGGTACGCGCATTTGTACACTATGGCGGCGGCCCAGGCTCGCCCACGCCCGACAGTCCGGCACCCGCGGGCCTCGACTGGAATATGTGGTGTGGACCTGCTCCTTTGCGACCTTTCAATGAACGGATACATCCCAAGGGCTTCCGTCAATTCCTCGACTACGCGAACGGTCAGCTAGGCGACTGGGGCATTCACTGGATGGATCAGGTTCTTTGGTGGACGGAGGAAAAGCATCCGAAAAAAGTTTTTTCCACCGCCGGCAGGTTTGTGAAAAAGGACAATACCGACGCACCCGATACGCAGAATGTGGTGTTTGAATTTGAAGACTTTACAGCCACGTGGGAGCACAGAATGTATGCCGGCAATGAAGCGGAGAAAAGCAACATAGGTTGCTATTTCTATGGAACAGAAGGCACCTTTCACATGGGGTGGCTCGACGGCTGGACTTTCTATCCTTCCGATTCAAAGAAACAGATCCTGCACGAGGATCCAAAACTCGACGAACCCGATCAGCAAAACATAGCAGGGTTGTGGGCCGACTTCCTGGCTTCGATTCGCGACAAGCGACTCCCTGTGTGCGACATCGAAATCGGCCAGCGCTCCACCAACATGAGTCTGCTCGGCATGCTAAGCTGGAAGGTCGGCCGAAGCGTGGCTTGGGACGGCCAGCAGATTATAAACGACCCTGAGGCGAACAAGCTGCTGAGCCGCGCCTACCGCGGCGAATGGCAGTACCCTGCCTGAGCC
>JAAURZ010000053.1 GCA_012031955.1 Bacteroidia bacterium | reverse complement strand
TACGGCAGCAAAGCACTGTCGTACCTGCTGGGCGTGAAGGCGAGCAAGTGGTACAATTATTTTTACCTTGTCACTATTATTCTTGGTGCGGTGCTGCGCATGCAGGATGTGATGAACATCATTGATGTGTCGTACGCATTGATGGCTGTGCCAACTATGGTATCGGGCTTCATCCTTGCGCCCAAGGTAATGGGGGCAGCCAAGGCGTATTTCAAAAAAGTGGATTCAGAAAAGTTAGGCTGACACCTTGCTGGTTTCGGCGCCGTTGCTTGTGTAGGGGTATTCGAAAAGGACCGTGTTCCTTAATAGCTTCCTGCACTTTGTGAGGCACAAAGCGCTCCCACCCCTGCTCGCCTTTACGGATCATGGCCAACACATTGTCGGAGATGATGTGCAGACTATCTACGTCGGCGTCGTTGATTTCCTCCAGTTTGTTGTTGTCCATCAGGTAGCGGAACAGGTTGCGCAGGTTGGGCGGAAGATCTTCTTCAAAATCATTTAGCTGAAACAAATCTGTGGTACCCATGCGGAGCGCGGGATAGATATACAGCTTCACGTTCGTGCCGAACAGCGACGCGAAACACTCCATAATTCCCCCGCGTATGTTCTCATACGTTTTTTTCTTCAAAAAACTTTTTGAAGGGCATAGATGCCCATGATGATGCCTATCTTCTTCCCTTTTGTGATTCTGCTTAGATAGTCGACGAGGCGGTAATACTCAAAATAGTTGGAGATCATTACGTTCTGTCCAAGCGAACACAGAATTTCGGCAACGCGTAAAGAAAATCGTTTTCGTCAATCTTGCCGTCGGCGCTGAGGTCGTTCAGCGTGAGTTCTGTAAGCAGCACTATTTTTGAACGGTCCACGTCAGACTCGCGCTTAAACAACCTGCGCGAAGTGAGCAGCATGTCGACATTCACGTGGGTGGGCGGCCTGAACCGTCCGCGCAATACCAGCACATTTTTTTTGTAGAGGTATTCCGAAGGCTGCATCACAGTGCCGTCGGGACCAAACATGGCGGCTTTTGTGAGGCCGTTCTTCACAAGCTTAAGCGCCATAAGGCGATTGTCTATGTGCTTGAAGTCGGGGCCATCGAGCCTGAACATGTCTATTTCTATTCGTCTGCCTGTTATGCCGTCCATCAGCGACGTCATGATCTCTTCGGGGTCGTCGATAAACATGCATCCGTAAAGCATATTCACGCCCACAATGCCAATAGCAAATTGCTGTTGCAGTGGGTCGTTGTCGTTCAGTTTTACATGAATCACAAAGTCGTTGGGTTCCGACTCTGGCTTAAGCTGGAAGCGAAGGCCTATCCACCCATGGCCCTGATTGGTACGTTCGTAATTGAGGGCTTCAACAGTATCGGCGAAGGCAAAGAAGCGAGTGTCCTTTATTCGGTTCGGCAGGCGCTCGGGCAGCAGCGCGTACTCATGGTCGAGCATTTTCATAAGGCGCGGCTCGCACACATACCGATCGCAGATGCCGTAGATGGCATCGCTGAATTTCATGTCGTAGGCGGAAATGGTTTTGGCGATGGAGCCGGATGCGCCGCCCACCTTGAAGAAATTGGCCGCCACCTCCTGCCCGGCTCCGATTTCAGCAAAGGAACCGTAGATAGCTTTGGAAAGGTTTATCCGGAGCGCTTTTTCCTGCGTGGTGAGTTTTCTGAATTCGTCCATAAATCCGCTGTCACTAGTTCCGACTGCCTGTTCAAAAGTAATTGATTTTGTAAGACTCTTTCAAGGTTTGGGGTTGTAATTCTTGCCGTCAACGTATGCGCTTTGAATTCTAAAATGTAACCATTACTTGACGATGTATTAACCGATTTTTGACAATTAAGGTTTTACCGCTATTTTTCGGCGAACTATACTACTTACTATGTCCGTATCAAGAGGAGGATTCTCCAGTCGAATTGGTTTCATTCTGGCCGCCGCCGGCTCAGCCGTTGGTTTAGGTAACATCTGGAAATTCCCTTATGAGGCAGGTGAAAACGGCGGTGCCGCCTTCCTGGTCATCTACTTCATACTCACTTTCCTGCTCTGCTACCCCGTAATGATTGGCGAAATTGCCATCGGGCGCCGTGCCGGACTCGATGCGTTTGGTTCGTACAGTTCTCTCGGCGGACGCAAATGGGGGTACCTGGGACTGTTTGGCATCCTCTGCGGCGTCATGATTCTCTCCTTTTATAATGTGGTGGCAGGCTGGGCTTTTGGCTATTTCCTCGAGATCTCGTTCGGCGATCTGCTGGAGCAAAAGGACTTCGGCCAGTTCTTCAGCGACTATGTGATCGACTTTACCGATAACCTGATATTCTCGCTTTGCTTCATGTTCCTTACTGCCTTTATTGTGGTGAAGGGAGTACAACGCGGCATCGAGTCGGCATCCAAGATCATGATGCCCACTTTGTTTACTATCCTCATTGTACTGATCATATACAGCCTCACGCTCGACAATGCCTGGAACGGTGTGAGTTTCTATCTCCTGCCCGACCTTTCCGAAATCAAGGTGCAGACGATATACTCGGCAATGGGCCAGGCTTTCTTCTCACTTTCACTCGGCATGGGAGCCCTTATCACTTACGGATCGTACGTCGGCAAGGACCAGAATGTGTTAAAGTCCGCTTTCACGATCACGATCATGGACATGTCGGTGGCCTTCCTGGCGGGACTTCTCATTTTCCCGCTGGTATTCTCACAAGGACAGTCGCCGGCACAAGGGCCCGCACTGGTATTCGTCGTATTACCCGGCATCTTCCAGTCCATGGGACCGGTGCTCGGTAAAGTCGTCGGCGGCGCTTTTTCTGCTACTTTGCTTTGCCGCTCTCACATCGACAATTTCGCTTCTCGAAGTTCCCGTGGCCTACTTTGTGGACCAAAAGAAAATGCCTCGAAAGGCTGTCACCTGGGCAATCGCCATTTTCATTTTCATTGTAGGTCTGCCCAGCATGCTCTCGATGGGTGCCGTCGACATCTTCTCTGCGTTGCCCTTTTATCAGGACAAGTCCACACTCGACTTCGTGAGCGAAGTGTTTTCGGACATCAGCTTGCCGCTCGGCGGCTGCCTTATGACCATTTTCATATCCAGGAGGTGGTCGACAGCCAAGATGAGCGAGGAAATTTATCAGGGCACAACAACTTACAAGGGATCCTTCCTCGAAAAGTATATCAACTTCACCATTAGATACGTATGCCCGGTGGTGTTGGGAATTTTCTCTATTATGATTATTATTGATAAATTTATCGGCTTCGATAAATTGTTCTGACATTAATACCTAAGCCTAAACCCAAACAAAAAAGCCGACAGTGCTGTCGGACTTTTTTTGTTTTTATTTCTTAAGCGAAAACTTTGCCTGGGCCGTACGCTTTATTTCTTCCCATTCTTCCGGTGGCGGTGGTGTGCCGCGGTCAAACTCGCTGAGGAGCCATTTCAATAAATCCCTTTTCAATCCAAATCTTTTTACAACGTCTTCGCAAAATGCGATCTCACTTGCATCTACGCGTTCGTCAGCATACACCATCAGCACCAGGTCGTAGAGTAGATCCATCCGGTCGTTGTGATTGTCCGGAATGTTCAACTCGTAATCCTCTTCGCTGTCGACGAGCGTTTTTACCTGGCGGTCTTTCAGGCCGTATCGCTTCCCTATCTTATACAGCAATCTCTCCTCTTTCTCGTGCATATGCTCCATCTGCCTTGGCGAGTGCCAGCAGGTTGCGAATGTGGTTTTTCTTGTAGGACAGATATTGATGTTCAAAAAGCCGATCATAACGAGATAGTTTTAGTCTGACTACTAAAGATAAGCGAGGCGGCGTGATGTTTCAAGTATTATTCCGGCACTTCAATCCAGTCGGCCACAAACACGTTGGTGTTGCGGGTTCCGCCATTGTTGCGATTGGACGAAAAGGAAATTTTCTTGCCATCCGGCGAAAACATAGGAAATGAATCGGAAAACCTCATCGTATGATATTTGCGTAAGGCCGGTGCCGTCTTCGTTGATCATAAAAAGGTTGAACTGAAACCGCGCGTTCCGTGATGATTGGAAGAGAAAATGATGCGCTTGCCGTCGGGATGGTAGTAAGGTGCCCAATTGGCTTTACCCAAATGGGTAACCTGCCGCAGATCGGACCCATCGACGTTGCAAACGAACAGTTCCATTTCGGTCGGCGCCACGAGCCCCTGCTTCAGATAATCCTGATACTCCTTCTTTTGTTCATCCGTTTGAGGGCGCGACGCGCGAAACACCAGCTTGGTGCCGTCTGGCGAGAAGAAGGCGCCGCCATCATAGCCAAGCTCGTGGGTCACCTGCTTCACATCGGTGCCGTCGATATTCATTATGTACAGATCAAGGTCACCGTTCCGGGTGGAGGTAAACACAATTTTGTCTCCCGGGAGATACGGTCGCTTCGGCGTCATAGCCTGGCTCGCTGGTAAGTTGCTTCACGATTTGCCCTTGCGGTTGGCAACAAAAATATCGTAGCTGCCATACACGGGCCACAGGTATTTCCTCCTGGCACGCGCGCGGTTCTTGCGGGCATACGTCGCCGCCGAGGTGTGTAGACGCATACACAATTAGCGAGTCGCCCGGAAGAAAATACGAACAAGTAGTGCGACCGAGACCGGTACTTATCTGGAGCGGCTTCTGACCGATCGCCTTCAGGCCATCGGCGGGCATCAGAAAAATCTGATCGCAGGCAACGCCCCACGCGGAGTTGTTGGATTGAAACACCAGCAGCTCGCTTCCAAAACTCCAGTATGCTTCCGCGTGTCGCCGCCGAAGGTGAGCTGCCGCATGTTGGCAAAATGTTTTTCGTTTGGATAAGTAAGCGTATCGACCGCCAGGGTGTCTGCATCGGTATGCCCATTGCCGGATTGAGGTTTGTTGCAAGACAACGCTGCAACGGCGAGAAGTAGGAAGTAAGTAAAACGCATAGCCACTTGTATTTTGCTCCGAAGATAGAAAAGGGCTGAAAAAATTCAGCCCCGTTCGCTTAGGTTAACAAAAAAATACTGTCAGGCGGCCTTTGCTTGTTCTTCCTTCAACACGCGCCGCAATATTTTGCCTACGTTTGACTTGGGAAGCTCTCCCCTGAACTCGACCAACTTGGGCACTTTGTATTTGGTCATGTTCTCGCGGCAAAAACCGATCAGTTCATCCTCGGTAAGCGAAGGGTCTTTTTTTCACAACAAATATCTTGATCACTTCCCCTGAATGTTCGTCAGGCACGCCGATGGCGGCCACTTCAAGCACCTTGGTGTTGGTGGCTATGATGTTCTCAATCTCGTTCGGATACACATTGAATCCGGATACTTTGATCATATCCTTCTTGCGGTCCACAATCTTGAAGAAGCCTTGTTCATCCATGAGGCCAATGTCGCCTGTGCGAAACCAGCCGCCGGCGAAGAACACGCCGTCGTTGTCTTTTTCCCAGTAGCCCGACATTACTTGTGGTCCCTTGGCGCATATCTCTCCCACCTCACCTTGCGGCAGTTGGTTTCCATCTTCGTCGAAAATGGCCACCTCGGTGCTTGGCATTGGCAGGCCAATGGTGCCCATTTTGTGATTGCCGTCCAGCGGATTGCAACACAACACGGGCGACGTTTCACTGAGGCCGTAGCCCTCCACGAGCGGCTTGCCTGTCACTTCGCGCCATTTCTTTGCCACGGCATCCTGTACGGCCATGCCGCCGCCTACGGCTCCCTTCAATGATGAAAAGTCGAGCTTCTGAAATTCGGCGTTGTGGAGCATGCCGTTGAACAGTGTGTTTACCCCGGTGATGATCGTGAACCGGTGCTTGCCGAGTTCCTTTACAAATCCCTTCATGTCGCGGGGGTTGGTGATGAGCACATTCTTCACGCCGGAATGAAGCATAAGCAGTCCGTTGACCGTGAGCGCAAAAATGTGGTACATCGGAATGGCCGTGATCACAATCTCCTCGCCACCTGTCGACAGGTATGGTTTGAACCACTGCGTGATCATCGCATTGTGGGCAATCAGGTTGCCGTGCGACAGCTTCGCTCCTTTTGATATTCCGGTAGTGCCGCCGGTGTACTGTAATACGGCCACATCGTCGATGCCGAGTTGGGGCCGGGTATACTGCATAGTCGCGCCTTTGGCGAGGGTATCGTTAAATTTGATGACGTTGGAAATCTGGTAAGCAGGAACCAGCTTCTTGATGTACTTCACCACGAAATTCACCAATGAGCCTTTGAGGCCGCCAATCTGATCGCCAAGCTCGGTCACGATCACGTGCTTGATGTTTGTCTCCTTTATTATTTTTCAAGATTGAAGGCGAAGTTGGCCACAATGACAATGCACTTGGCGTCGGCGTCTTTAAACTGGTGCTCCATCTCGCGCGGGGTGTACAGCGGATTGGTGTTCACCACGATGAGACCAGCGCGAATGGCGCCAACGAACGCGATCGGAAATTGGAGCAGGTTAGGCATCTGGATGGCAATGCGGTCTCCTTTTGGAGGCCCAGCCCATGCTGCAAGTAAGCTGCAAACTGGCGGCTCTTCTCATCCAACTGGCCGAACGTAAGGGTGGCACCCATGTTTTCATAGGCTACCCTGTCTCGGTAATTGGCCAGACAGGTATCGAAAAACTCGAGCATGGATGGAAAGTCGTACAGGTGGATGGCGTGCTGGATGCCGTCAGGGTACTGCTTGAACCAGGGGAAATTGTCGGCCATTGGAGTTAAATGAAAGAATTTGAAAAAAATGCCAATAAGTCAATTGAATCTCCAAAGCAAACGATTGTTTGATTTGAAATCAATAGATAAATTGAGAATTGAGCTTAATTTGCGAAGATAAAACTGGAAAAAGAAACCCACCCCTTTGCAGGGGTGGGCGTGCTCGGAACTTTGATTAACCTAAACGTGAGCAGCTGTAGAGGGAGGGGTCGAACCTCCACGGAGCAGTTAGGTCGCCAAAGGCTGGACTTTATCCTGTTATCTCCACCCCCGAGACCGGAGGGCATGTCTGCCAATTCCAACACCCTACAGTGTGTTTTTGCGTGGCTGCCGTGTTCTTTATTCGTGTGTGTGAATATGAACTTTTCAACAAAGTAACGGTACGTTAAGCGTGATATCAATAAATGGTGAGAAACTTTATGTATTTTTTATTTATTTCTACTAATTTTGAATTATCGCAAAAACCAGTTCTTTTCTATGCCCGAAAATTATAAAGTTGATAACGTCGACTTAAGAATCCTGGAGATTCTCATGCAGGATGCCAAAAAACCCTATACCGAGGTCGCAAAAAAGGTGTTTGTGTCGGGAGGCACCGTTCACGTCAGAATGAACAAAATGGAAGAGGCCGGTATTGTAGAAAAAACTACCCTGAAAGTTAACTACGCCAAACTCGGTTACGACATCACGGCCTTTATCGGCATATTTCTACAGAAAAGCGCCCTTTACGACGCTGTACTTGCGGCACTCAAAAACATCCCCGAAATCACCAGCATCCACTATACCACCGGCAACTATAGCATGTTTGTGAAAATTCACTGCAAAGACACCAATCACCTCAAACTCGTTTTGCACGACAAGATCCAGCAGGTGGAAGGCATCGAACGCACCGAAACGATGATCTCCCTCGAAGAAAGCCTCGACAGGAATCTGAACCTAAGCCTATAAATTCGGGCTGATTAGCTTTAGAAAGTATTTATCTTGCGGAAACTTATGTCTCGCATAATTGTTTTAATTTTGTATTTAAAATTAGTCTAAATAACGGCCTGATGAGTAAAGACATCCTACAGGAAATAACCTCAAAAGAGTATGAGCACGGTTGGACCACCAACATTGAAACCGACTCCGCTCCGAAAGGCCTGAGTGAAGACATCATCCGGTTTATATCAGCAAAGAAGAATGAACCCGAATGGCTGCTCGAATGGCGACTGAAAGCCTTCAGGCAATGGGAAAAAATGGTAGAACCGAAATGGCCCAACGTTACTTACCCCGCCATCAACTACCAGGACATTATTTATTACTCGGCCCCCAAGCAATCGGCCAAGGCCAAGAACCTCGAAGACGTAGACCCTGAGTTGATCAAGACTTTCGAAAAACTGGGTATCTCACTCACAGAGCAAAAGCGCCTCACAGGCGTGGCAGTGGACGCGGTAATCGACAGCGTGTCCGTCGCCACCACATTCAAAGAGACGCTGGCCGAGCTCGGCATTATTTTCTGCTCCTTCAGCGAGGCCGTGCAAGTGCATCCGGAGCTTGTGAAAAATACATCGGGTCGGTTGTCCCTGTGAACGACAACTACTTTGCGGCGCTCAATTCGGCCGTGTTCACCGATGGCAGTTTCTGCTACATACCGAAAGGCGTGCGCTGCCCGATGGAACTTTCAACTTACTTCAGGATAAACGCGGCCAACACCGGCCAGTTTGAACGAACACTCATCGTGGCCGACGAAGGTGCTTATGTCAGCTACCTCGAAGGTTGCACCGCTCCCATGCGCGACGAAAATCAACTGCACGCAGCAGTGGTTGAAATCTATGCCATGAAAGATGCTCAAGTCAAATACTCCACGGTACAGAACTGGTACCCCGGCGACAAAGAGGGAAAGGGCGGCATCTACAACTTCGTGACCAAGCGTGGGCTCTGCGCCGGCGATCATTCTAAGATATCATGGACGCAGGTGGAAACAGGTTCTGCAATCACCTGGAAGTATCCGTCATGTATTTTGAAAGGCGACTACTCGTCAGGTGAATTTTATTCGGTAGCTGTTACCAACAACTACCAGCAGGCCGATACCGGCACCAAGATGATTCACATCGGCAAGAACACGCGCTCGAGAATTGTATCGAAAGGGATTTCTGCAGGTAAATCACAAAACAGCTACCGCGGCCAGGTGCATATCATGAAGCGCGCGCAAAATGCGCGTAACTTTTCACAGTGCGACTCGCTGCTGATGGGCGACAAGTGCGGCGCCCACACGTTCCCGTACATAGATGTTGAAAACAGCACCGCCAAAATCGAGCACGAGGCCACCACGTCGAAGATAGGCGAAGACCAGATATTCTACTGCCTGCAACGCGGCATCGACGAGGAGTCGGCGGTGGCCCTGATCGTGAACGGCTATGCGAAAGAGGTACTCAATCAGCTACCTATGGAATTCGCCGTGGAGGCACAAAAGCTGCTCGCCCTTACATTGGAAGGAAGCGTTGGATAAGTAGAGAAGCCACAAAGTATTAATCAACTTGAAATGCTAAAGATAAAGAACTTACACGCGCAGATCGGAGACAAACAAATTCTTAACGGTATCAACCTGGAAGTAAAACCCGGCGAAGTGCACGCCATCATGGGACCCAACGGCTCCGGCAAAAGCACGCTCGCATC